>JAIXOZ010000164.1 GCA_027486495.1 Comamonadaceae bacterium
GCAACCCGGGTCGCAAGGCCTCTTTAAAAGGAGCAAAACATGTCCACCAAGACATCAATTTCCGGACTCACCGATGAGGAAGCCCAGGAGTTCCACCATTACTGGATGCAAGGCACCGTAGGCTTTACAGCAGTTGCTGTTCTGGCCCACATCCTGGTCTGGGCGTGGCGTCCCTGGTTCTGATTCAGAGCCTGCTTTTTCAACCATAGATTGACGGAGTCACTGTCATGCAAAACACCACCCACCTCAATGAGGCCCATTCGCGTGCGGATGAGTCTCCTGCTTACTGGTCCATTTTCCTCATCGGATTCGCATGCCTGTTTGTGGTCGTCGTTCTGGCCAAACTGGTCGGCGTTCACTGGCGGGATTTGTTACCCGGTGCAGAAGATGCCAAGAGCATGAGTCAGGGTGTCAAAGCTGCGGTGTACACCTTCATGTCCCACATCATTTAGGAGATTCACCATGTGGAGAATTTGGCGACTTTACGACCCTTTGCGTGCCATGGTACTGCAGGGCATTTTCTTGTTTGGCTTGGCCGCGATGATTCACCTCATCTTGCTCAGCACCAACAAATTCAACTGGCTCGACGGCGCGAAAAAGCCAGTCGCTGCATCGGCGCAAAACTCGCCGCTGCCGACTGCTGTGGCATCGCTCCCAGCGCCCAAGTCCTGATCCAGGACTTGCCGTCCAGGTGCTGCCATTGAGCCCCGTTCAATGCAGCACCTGTTCATCCACTGAAGGCAGGAGGACCCAACCATGGCCATGCTAAATTTTGAGAAAAAGTACCGTGTTCGCGGTGGTACCCTGCTGGGTGGTGATTTGTTCGACTTTTGGGTCGGCCCGTTTTACGTCGGTTTTTTCGGGGTGACAACCCTTTTCTTTTCGTTCCTGGGCACGGCCCTGATCTTGTGGGGCGCCTCACAAGGACCGACCTGGAACCTTTGGCAAATCAGCATCGCACCGCCTGATTTGTCGTATGGCCTGCGCTTTGCGCCCCTGATGGAAGGCGGCCTATGGCAGCTCATCACGGTGTGTGCCATTGGCGCGTTCGGCTCGTGGATGATGCGCGAGGTCGAAATCTGCCGCAAGCTGGGCATGGGTTTTCATGTGCCCGTGGCCTTCGGTGTCGCCATCTCGGCTTACGTCACTTTGGTGGTGGTGCGTCCGGTGCTCATGGGCGCTTGGGGTCACGGCTTTCCGTATGGCATCTACAGCCACCTCGACTGGGTCTCCAACGTGGGCTACCAGTACCTGCACTTTCATTACAACCCGGCGCACATGATCGCCGTGAGTTTCTTCTTTGCCAGTGTGTTCGCCTTGTCGCTGCACGGTGGCCTGGTCCTTTCCTCCACCAACCCGCAGCCTGGACAAGTGGTCAAAACCCCAGAGCACGAGGACACCTTCTTCCGGGATTTCATCGGTTATTCGGTGGGTACCTTGGGCATTCACCGCGTCGGCCTGTTCCTGGCGCTGGCAGCGGTTTTGTTCAGTGCGCTGTGCATTGTGCTCAGTGGCCCCTTCTGGAGCCGTGGCTGGCCCGAGTGGTGGAGTTGGTGGTTGAACATGCCGATTTGGTCCCAGTGGCCTGTTTGAGTCGAGCCGCTGCACCAGCACGAACCTGAAGAATTGAGGAGTACAAAAAATGGCCGACTATCAAAACCTGTTCACCACGGTTCAAGCCGTGGGTCCAGTCCACCACGGGGTGGAGTTGGGTCACGGGAACAGTCCGCGCACCGGACAACCTGTGATCAATTACTGGATTGGCAAGTTGGGAAATGCCCAGCTGGGTCCGATCTACCTGGGGGGGCTGGGCTTGGCCTCGCTCGTGTGCGGCTTGATTGCCTTCACCCTGATCGGCATGAACATGTTGGCCTCGGTCAACTACGATCCGATCCAGTTTGTGCGCCAGTTGTTCTGGCTGTCACTGGAGCCACCACCGCCCAGCTACGGCTTGAGCATGCCGCCGCTCAACCAAGGCGGCTGGTTCCTGATCGTGGGCCTGTTCCTGACTGCCTCCATCATGTTCTGGTGGGCTCGGACTTACCGCCGCGCAGTCGAGCTGGGCATGGGTCTGCACATCGCTTGGGCGTTTGCCGCTGCCATCTGGTTGTTCTTGGTTTTGGGATTGTTCCGCCCCATCTTGATGGGCTCATGGGGTGAGGCTGTGCCTTACGGCATCTTCTCCCACCTGGATTGGACGGCAGCCTTCTCGCTGCGCTACGGCAACCTGTTCTACAACCCGTTCCACGCGCTGTCCATCGTTTTCCTCTATGGCTCAGCCCTGCTGTTTGCCATGCACGGTGCCACGATTTTGGCTGTGACACGTTACGGCGGTGAGCGCGAGATCGAGCAGATCACCGACCGTGGTACTGCTTCCGAGCGTGCAGCCTTGTTCTGGCGCTGGACCATGGGGTTCAACGCCACCATGGAATCGATTCACCGCTGGGCCTGGTGGTTCGCTGTCCTGTGTCCCATCACGGGCGGCATTGGCATCTTGCTGACCGGCACCGTGGTGGACAACTGGTACCTGTGGGCCATCAAGCATGGCGTGGCGCCACCGTACCCCGAAATTTTTCCAGCGATGGTTGACCCCGCGCTGAGCACAGGAGTCAAGCCATGAACCCCAACACCACCCACCATTCCCGTTGGATGAGCCGCATGGCCAAAGGCCTGGGCCTGGCACTGGTCGGCCTTGTGCTGGCCGGTTGCGAACGGCCGATTCCTGAATCGGTGCAAAGCGGCTACCGGGGTACCGGCATGGCGCAGGTCTACAACGCCCGCTTGCTCGAAGTCAAAACCGAAAAGAACCAACCGCCTGTGGCCATTCCATCGGCAGGCTCTGATGGCCCCAAGGCTTCGCAGGTCTATAAGAACGTCAAGGTGTTGGGTGACTTGAGCGTGGGCGATTTCAACCGCCTGATGGTCTCGATGACCAGCTGGGTGGCTCCGAACGAAGGCTGCGCCTATTGCCATGCCTTGCCCAACTTTGAAGACGACAGCAAATACACCAAGGTGGTGGCACGCCGCATGGTCGAGATGACCCAACACATCAACGCCGACTGGCAGCCCCACGTTGCCCAGACCGGGGTGACCTGCTACACCTGCCACCGGGGCGAGCCCGTGCCCAGCGCCATCTGGTTCAAGTCCAACCCACAACCTTATGGCTCGAACTTCATGGGCGACAAGGCGGGGCAAAACGAGCCTTCACCCGTTGTCAATCTGTCTTCGCTGCCCAACGACCCCTTCACCCCGTTTTTGCTGGACAAGCAGAACATCCGCGTGAACGGGCCCACGGCGCTGCCGTCTGGCAACCGCCAGTCGATCAAGCAAGCCGAGTGGACCTATGGCCTGATGACGCACATGTCGACATCGCTGGGCGTGAATTGCACCTATTGCCACAACACGCAGTCCTTCCAGAACTGGGAAAACAGTCCACCGCAACGCGTGACGGCTTGGCACGGCATTCGCATGGCACGGGACCTGAACCTGACGTTCATGGAGCCGTTGACCGAAGTTTTCCCTGCGCACCGCAAGGGGCCTTTGGGTGATGTGGCCAAGATGAACTGCGCGACCTGCCACCAAGGGGCTTACAAGCCACTGAATGGCGCGCCCATGGCCAAAGACTTCCCAGAGTTGCTCAAGCCTGCGATGGCCGCGGCCAAGGTGGCTGCAGCCCCATCAGCACCCACCAAAGCCTCCAAGTAGTCGCGCACGGCCTTTGCCTAATCACCGGACCCCCGTCATGGACGCACTCCCCACACTTCATGACCCGCTGTCCGGTGTGGTGGTGGTGTTGCTGGCCGACTTTTTGCGCCAGCACCAGGGCTGGGGTTGGTTGCGTTTGGTGGCCGGGGCGACGCCTTACAAAGACGTACCCGGTCTGACCACGGTCAAGGTCATGGGCAGTGGTCACGGCGGTGGCTTCAGCTTGCGTCCGAGTGCCACGCACCAGGGCCTCATTTGCACCTTCAGTCACCTTGATTTGGCCCTGAAGTTTCTGGACAGTCCGGCTGTGCAGGCTTACCGCAGCCGCGCCCGCGAATGCTGGACGGGTGTGCTGTCCGTGCAATCGGCCAGAGGGCATTGGGACAAACAAGCTTGGCAAGCGAGCAGCGCACAAGCGCTGGGTGTGTTTGGCGAGCAGGCTGCTCAAGGCTTGGGCTTGGACGGCAGGCTGCACAGTCGACCCTTTGCCGTGCTCACGCGCGCCAGCATCGTGCCCACCAAGGCCATGGCTTTTTGGCGTTATGCCCCAGCCGCGCAAGCCGACCTGGGGCAAGCACCCGGTTGTCTGCTGGCCATGGGCCTGGGCGAAGCGCCGTTGGTGCGCCAATGCACCTTCAGTCTTTGGCAGGACACGGCCGCCATGCTGCAGTACGCTCGCCAAGGCGCGCACCAGGTGGCCAGTGCCGCTGCTTACAAACATCAGTTTTTTTCTGAGTCTCTTTTCGTGCGCATGCAGGTGCTGCAGATGGCCGGGGTCTGGCAGGGCCGCAGCTTTGATGCGCCCGCTCTGGCCGCACAAAA
>JAIXOZ010000018.1 GCA_027486495.1 Comamonadaceae bacterium
CGCAGTCTGACTTGGCAAAATTTCTGGCAGGGCTTGGTGAGCGCCACCCGGGTCAGCTGCATGATCATGTTCATCTTGGCGGGCGCAGCCTTCTTGACCAAGACCATGGCCTTCACCGGCATTCCGCGTGAGTTGGCCGAGGTTGTCCACGCCATGAATCTCTCGCCTTATGGCCTTATTGGGATTTTGGTTTTGGTGTACCTGATTTTGGGCACAGCGCTCGACGGCATCTCGATGATCGTTTTGACCAGCGCCGTGGTGCTGCCCATGATCCAGAAAGCCGGATTCGATCTGGTCTGGTTTGGCATATTCATCATCATGTTGATCGAAATCGCTGAAATCACGCCTCCGGTGGGCTTCAACCTGTTTGTGTTGCAGAACATGACCGGCATCGACAGCAACCGCATCGCCACCGTGACGCTGCCCTTTTTCGGCTGCTTGATACTGGGCATTGTGCTGATCACCGTTTTCCCTTCCATCGTCACCAGCGTGCCCAATCTTTTGATGGGCGTCCCCAAGTAAAGTCATCCGCTCACTCCGGTAAGATGCCGCGCTGGCCTGACAAGGCATGAAAGAGTGACGGATGTTCAAAAATGTGATGGTTTACCGCATCGGCGAGGGCTTTGCGCCCACATTGGCCGATGTGCAAGCGGCGCTGGAGCCGGTGCAATTTGTGGAGTGTGGCGCCAGCCTGGAAAAGTCCATCGGCTGGATTCCGCCACGGGGCGAAGCCCATGGGCCGCTGGTCGAATCGGTCTCGGGTCAGTGGATCATGAAGCTGATGATCGAATCCAAGGCCGTGCCCGGCAATGTGGTGCGGCGCAAGGTGGACGAACGCGTCGCCGAGATCGAAGCGGCCACCGGCCGCAAGCCCGGCAAAAAAGAAAAGCGCGACCTGATGGACGACGCCTTGTTGTCGTTGTTGCCTCAAGCCTTTGCGCGCCAGTCCACCGTGCTGGTGTGGATGGACCTGGAAAACCGCCGCTTGGTGCTCAACGCAGGCAGCCAGGGCAAAGCCGACGAAGTCATGTCCGCATTGATGAACGTGATGGGTGGCTTGTCTGTGTCCTTGATCCAGACCGTGACCTCCCCGCAAGCGGCCATGACACAGTGGCTCTTGGCCCCCACACCCGATGAATGGCCTGCCGATCTGACCGTGGAGCGCGAAACCGTGCTCAAGTCCACCGGCGAAGATGCCGCCAGCGTGCGCTTCACGCGCCACCACCTGGCCAACGACGATGTACGCAAACATGTCATGGAAGGCAAATTGCCCACCCAACTGGCCCTGAGCTGGGATGGCCGTGTGGCCTTTGTGCTCACCGAGACCCTGCAGCTGAAAAAAGTACAGTTCCTCGACGGCGTGATGGACGAGTCGGGCACCGACAAAAACGAAGACCGCTTTGACGCCGATGTGGCCTTGTCCACCGGCTTGCTGGGGCCGCTGATCGACAGCCTGATTGAGGCCCTGGGTGGCGAGATGACACTGGGCGCAGCGGCTGCCGAGGCCGAATACCCACCGTTTTAACGACCGAACAAGCCCACCGATAGGACCTGCCCATGCTCACCGTGATCGCGATTTGCCTAGGGGCTTGTGTGGGTGCGCTGTCGCGCTGGCAGCTGGGCCTGTGGCTCAACCCCCCATCCGCAAGCGCTGGCCTGCTGCCTTGGGGCACGCTGGCAGCCAACCTGATCGGTGGTTACTTGGTGGGTGTGTGCGTGGGCGTGTTCCAGCAACTGCCCGAGCTCGACCCGGTTTGGCGCTTGGCCCTGGTCACCGGATTTTTAGGTGCACTGACCACGTTCTCCAGCTTTTCGGCCGAGGTTGTGGGCATGCTGCAGCAAGGCCGCTTTGCGCTGGCGGCAGGCACGGCCAGTTTGCACTTGTTCGGTTCGCTGGCCCTCACGGTGCTGGGTCTTAAAACCGTGGGTCTGCTCTGGGCGCGATGATCGAGCGAGGGGCGGGTTTGCAGCGGTAGAAGGCATTGACGCTTTGACAACGAATCACATAGTTTGGCAAAAGCGTCCCAAGCCAACCCACTGGAGAATAGTGGCCCAGAGGAAGGTTCGATACAGCAACCGAATCAAGGCGGTCTATGGCTATTTGGCCTATGCTTTAGCTCGTGCGATCTGAAGCCGCTCGTTCACCCAATCCACCATTCGTTCAAAAATACTGGCTTTGCGCCAGAAGCTTTCCGTACATTCAATCTTTGTCGGCATGCGCTTGCGCACGAGCGCCATCCCGACAGTTGATCAACTTGGTAACTTGGAAAGGCATTTCATGAAATTTTTCTGCTCTTTTTCAGCTTTGGCGGCATCGTCTTTGATGATCGGCATGGCAGGGACATCCTGGGCCCAGACTGAGCCACGAGGCTTCTATGCAACGGTCTATGCTCAAACCAGTAACCTCGGTTCGACTCACTTTAATGAAATGGGTAATGCAGGCTTGGGCACTGGGTTAAAGGCCAGCTTTGACACAGGATTGGGTCTGGGCGGCGATATCGGCTTTCGTTACGGAAATGGCTGGGCATCGGAGCTTGAATGGAACTGGCGCCGTCATGAGCTCAAGTCGCTCAATCGCGGCGGAACCACGCTCGCATCCAGCGGCGACTTTGCTTCTAACATCATCTTTGTCAACGGTCTTAGACGCTTTATTGGCACAACTGGCAGTTGGACACCCTACGTAGGTGCAGGTCTGGGCTGGGTTCAGGAGATCGATTTCGATATTCCTTCTGGCGGTACAGAGCGTGCATGGTCCAAAAGTGGAAAAGTCGCCGTACAGCTGATCGGTGGAACTGAGATCCCGCTGGGGGATACTTGGAGGCTGACCGCTGACGTTCGCATATTGCGAGTTGGCAACGTGGAGTTGTTAGCAGAAGAAGGGGTCACAGGTCGGCTGACGCAGCCGCGCTACAACCCTGTTTCTGTTCAAGTGGGATTGCGACGGTTATTTTGACCTTCGCGAGCTTGTAGGCTCTTAGATGCGGTTGGCATTTCTTGGTACCGCGCTCGGTCACCAAATCGCGCTACCGCATCCGCTTTTCGGCGTCGGCTGATGGGCACTTCGCGGCCATCGCTCAACTCACAAATAGCAGCTTCACCACGACGCACTACGGTCCGCACATGCCTGGCATGCACCCACCATGAGCGATGAACCCGCATCCCGGCACTGCCTTCTTCGTCTTCCACTTCTTGCAAACTGCCCAGCACCAGCGCTGTGCCGCGGGTGGTCCAGACACACAAGTATTGAAGCTCGGACTTGACGGCAATCACATCGTCACCCAGCTCTGTGGCTAACGCTGTGCGCCAATGAGGAACGCTCACCTCAACGACTTTGGGTTTTTGCGACAGGGCTACCATCTGTTCATCGACTGAAATGTTGATGTTTTGAACCAATGGCGGCAACAATCCCTGCAAGCGAGGCCAAGAGATCAACGCCCATGACGCAATGATCGGACCTGAAATTTCGAGCCATTCATCGACCAGAACAGTCCAACCCAATGTTTGCTCAACGCTGCGGAGTTCATCGGTGTCAATCGTTTCAGAAAATCCCATCACTTGCTGCATCAATCCCTCACCGATCAACCAGTAGATCGGCGCCAGCACGACAGAACCACATAAGCCACTCATCGCAACGAGCAACCACAAAGGCATTCGGCCCTTCGAATCGACTCTGCTGATCAGGTACAACATCGTCTGCAGAATGGCCAAGCCGACTCCAATTTGGAGTGCCCAGAAGAGCGCCATCCATAGCCAAGGGGCCATGAAACCAGCGTCTGGCGTCAAAGCCATGACCAATGCCCAGAGAGCCAGTCCCGTGCCCCCCAAGTAACGGGCAATTGACACGCTGTTGGCTGTATCAACTGATGTTTGCATGTCGTGACTCTAACCACTCACCGATGAATTTCCGGATTTTGAAAGCGGAAAAAAGGGGAATTCGTACGCATCGGGGGGTGCATGTGGCGGTCAACCAAAATCGCTAGACACTTTTCATTGAGCAGTCTGACTCTGCTGCTCGAACTTGTGACAGCAGATTTTGGGAGTGACTGCAATACAGCGGCTACTAACAGTAGGCAGAATTTCTGCAATGTCTGATTCCAGCCTGTTACAGCCACTCGCACACACTCCCCCCAACCCGCTGCATCGTCAAATCAAAGTGCTTCATGAAGCGCTGGCGCGCATCTTCTTCCGCGCCTTCAAACACAAGAGAGACCGCCAAGCGCTGCAGGCACGGCATCGCTTCACCTGTTGGGCTCGCTGGGCCTGACACTTTTGGGTCTCAAAACGGTGGGTTTGCTGTGGGCGCGCCATTGAGCGACCGGGACAATTCAAAACCCCAGGGCCTGCTGCAAGACCTGCAAAGCCTGCCGATCGTCCTGCCCTCGCCAAGCGACCACTTGGTCTGGGCGAATCAACACCCAAGGCGCCTGGTACAAAGCCAGTAACTCTGGGGCGCTGTGGTGGACCCGCTTCAAGTCAATGGCCAAACTCAAGGCCGCGGTCTCAAACGCCGTGCTGGTGGTGCTGGTGGACCCCAACTGCAGCAAAGTCCACTCGGTGTGGAAGCTGTCATAGAGCGAGCGGCCATCGGCCAGCCAAGCGTGCGGCGGCCGCCCCCCTGGGCAGGCACTGGGTTGGTAACTGTTGGCCGCATCGGGCGGCGGCGTGCTGCCATCGGTCACCACGATCGCAGAGCCGTCGTAGCGCCAGCCAAACGTCACACCGGGGATGTTGAACTCCAGGCGCACATGCCCATTCAGATGCTCTGACGCCATTTGCCGCGTGCGCTCACCCCGCTCAGACGCCTCTTCCAATTCAGGTGTGGCCGCAAACAAACCCACCGAGTCGGCAAACTGACGTGCATAAGCGGTGTTGCGGTGCGCCAAGGGCATGCGCTCCTGGGCATAGGTGTCCAGCAAGCGCGCAGGCGCGATGCCTCGGACCACGCTGGCCAGCTTCCAGCCCAGGTTGACCGCATCCTCCACAGCCGTGTTGTAGCCCAGGCCGCCGGTGGGCGTGAACAGGTGGGCGGCATCGCCGCCAATGAACGCGCGGCCTTGCTGAAAGGCCGTCGCCACCAAGGCGTGCCCCGCCATCCAGGTGCTCACCGACAAGACTTCAATGGGAATGTCCTGCCCCATGGCCTGGTTGAAGATGCGCTGGGCATCTGCAGGCGTCCAGGCATCGGCATCTTCGCCTTCGTGCACCGCTGCATGAAATGCAAACTCGCTGCCCCCATCGACCGAGGCCATGAAAGCCCGGCGCTGGGCATTCACCGTCACATACATCCAGGCTTTTCGGTGGGGGAATGCCTTGTAAAAATCTGGCGCCCGCAGATACACGGCAAACATCTTGCCGCCCATGAAATCGCGCTTGATGCCGGTGGTCCCGCCCCAGGCGATGCCCAATTGGTGGCGCACCGCACTGCGTGCGCCATCGCCCCCCACCAGATAAGCGGCGTGCACCGTCACATCGGCCCCACCGGCCACCGGTGTCACCACTGCCTGCACACCCACCTCGGTTTGCGCGAAATGTTTCAAGGACCAGCCGTAGCGCAAATCGTTCGAGGGACAAGCCCGTGCCTGGCTGAGCAGTGTTTGTTCGACAAACTTTTGCGACACACGGTGCGGCAATTCGGCCGCGCTCCAGGAGCCTTGCATCTTCTTGATGGCCTGGGTTGCTTGTGCAGCCGTGGGCAAGGGCAAGCGAGCCAGTTCATGACCTGTGAAACGGGTGAAATACGCGATGTCGGTCGGATGATCGGCAGGCAAGCCCTGTGCCCGGATCTCGTGGGCAAAGCCCAAACGCCGGAAATGCTCCATGGTGCGCGCCTGCGTGGCATTGGCCTGCGGGTTGAAGGCGGTGCCGGGTTTCGGGTCCACCAACAAAGTCCGCACCCCACGGCGCCCCAGCTCAATGGCCAGCATCAAGCCAAATGGTCCACCGCCTGCAATCAGCACATCCACCACGATGGGGTCTGCTGCGTGGGTCTGGCCTTTCTGGGCCTCTTTCAAAGACTTGTTCATCGGCTTTTTTCCATCCCAGGTTGCACTGTCACCCAACTTGTCGTTCCGATCATGAAGCCCGATCATGAAGCCCGATCTTGAGGCCCGATCGCGAAGCCAAAGGGCCAGTGCGTTCAATTCATCATAATGACAAACAGACACCGCTCGGGCTTTGCCCGTCAGTCCCGAGACACCCTTTGAGTGACCCCTTTCACGAGAAACGCCTTGCCATGGAAAACCTGAACGCCAACCACATCACCGAATCGGTGCTCGAACGCCTGGCCAACACCCCGGATCCCCGGCTCAAAGAGATCATGCTCAGTCTGGTGCGGCACCTGCACGGGTTTACGCGCGAGGTGAAACTGACCGAGGCCGAATGGCTCAAGGGCGTCGAGTTCCTGACCCAAACCGGTCACATCACCAACGCGCAGCGACAAGAGTTCATTTTGTTGTCCGATGTCTTGGGCCTGTCCATGCTGACGGTGGTCATGAACAACGACAAACCTGACGCCTGCACCCAGGCCACGGTGCTCGGACCTTTCCATGTGGAAGATGCGCCCCATTACAAGCTGGGCGACGATGTCGCCAACGGGGCGAAGGGGCAACCCTGCCAGGTTCAAGGCAGCGTCAAAGGGGTGCAAGGCGAAGCGGTGGCCCATGCACGGATCGAGGTTTGGCAATCCGATGAAAAAGGGCTGTACGACGTGCAATACGCCGACAGGTCGCAGCACCAGGCCCGAGGGATACTCACAGCGGATGCGCAGGGGCGCTTTCACTTCCAATCCATTTTGGCCATGCCCTACCCCATCCCACACGATGGTCCGGTTGGGCAATTGCTGGAGGCCACGGCCAGGCACCCCTGGCGCCCCGCACATTTGCATTTCAAGATCGATGCCCCGGGTTACGAAACCCTGATCACCCATGTCTTTCGCAAAGGCGACCAGTATCTGGCATCGGACGCGGTGTTTGGCGTGCGCGAATCGCTGGTCACCGATTGGCTGCAACTGACCGATGGCAGTTACCAACTCGACTTTGACTTTGTGCTCAACCCGGCCTGAAGCGCTGACCACTTTCTCCAGCTTTTCAGCCGAAGTCGTGGCCATGTTGCAGCAAGGCCGCTTTGCCCTCAGCTATCGCAGCAAACTTGGCGTGGCAGTCGACGCGCTTTTGTGCGACTGCTGCACCACAACTCGTCAATCACTGCGCTGTGTGGACCCAGTTCTCGGCTTCCAGCGCAGGTACCCGTGCGAACTCCCCCATGTTGTTCGTCACCAGAACCAGGCCTTCGCTGCGAGCGTGAGCCGCAATGTGCATGTCGTTCACACCGATAGGCTGGCCAAGTTTTTCCAAGGCGGCGCGAATGACGCCGTAATGCTGCGCGGCCTTGGGGCCATAGGGCAAAACTTCCAGGCGACTGCAAAAGTCTTCGATAGCGGCCAGGTTCTCGCTCACGCGGCTGCTTTTCTCTGCACCGTGCAAGAGTTCGGCGAGGGTTATGGAGGAAATGGCCATGCGGCTGGCGTTGGCGTTGAAAGTGGAAAGCACCTCGACAGGTCGCCGCTTCAACACGTAGATGACGATGTTGGTGTCCAGCAAGTAACGCAGCATCAGAGCGCCTCCCGCTCCGCTTGGTGCTGTGTAGCGCGCTCGGGCAGGAAGTCGTCGCTCACTGTGGGGCCACCCAGAAAGAAGCTGTCCCAGGTTTGGCCCAGAGGGGAAATGATGCGCTCGTTACCCTTGACGCGTATCTCGACCTTTTGTACACCCTCGGGCAGACGCACGTCCAAAGGCAGACGAACGGCCTGGGTACGGTTATTGACGAAAACAGTGCCAATGGACATGATGACCTCCCAAGAGAATGTATATAGCGATTGTATACAGCATCTCCGCAGGAGTTGGTCAGAGATGTGAGCGGAAGCAGTCTCTGTGGTGTGCTGCAGACAACGGCGGCTTTCAGCCTGTTACAGCCACTCGCCCACACACTCACCCTCCACCCCGCTGCATCGTCAAATCAAAGTGCTTCATGAAGCGCTGGCGCGCATCTTCTTCAATGGGTACGCTGAGCGGTTGACTGAAGGACAGACGGCCTTCTTGCCAATTCTCGAAACCCATTTAATGGGTGTACAATAAATCATATGGATCTTGAGTTCGACGCTGCAAAACGAGACCAGACGCTGTTGGAGCGTGGTTTGGATTTTGCCCGCGCTCAAGAAGACTTTTAGGGCATGCACTTCACCGGGCAGGACTCAAGGATCAACGACACCGAAGACCGGTTCATCACTGTGGGTTTCTTGGATGCCCGCTTGATTGTTTTGGTCTGGACCCCACGCGGCAAAGTGCGCCGCATCATCAGCATGAGGAAAGCCAATGACCGAGAAAAAGCGCTCTACGCCCGCGCCTTGGATTGATCCGGAGGACGCGCCGCCTTTGAAGGCCGAATTTTTCAAATCGGCTGAACTTTACGAAGGCAAGCAACTCAAATCCCGAGGACGCCCGAAGGCCGCCATGACCAAAGAGCCCGTCAAGCTTCGTTTGGATGCAGATGTCCTGGCCGCCTTGCGTGCCAGTGGCGACGGCTGGCAAACGCGCATCAATGAGGCATTGCGCGCTTCCTTGAGATTGGCCGGACAACTCTGAAGGACCAAAAGCCAAGCCGCCAAGACTTGCGTTCTGAAGGTCAGCAAATTCGATCGTTGACCTTTACCCGTGGCAGCTGCCTCACCCCCCACCCCGCTGCATCGTCAAATCAAAGTGCTTCATGAAGCGCTGGCGCGCATCTTCTTCCACACCCTCGAACACAAAAGTGACCGCCAAGCGCTGCAAGCGCAGCAGCGCGATCACGCGTGGCGGCAGGGTGTGCCATTGCAGCTGCAGATGGCCTTCACCGAACTGCACACGCACTTGGCCGGTGCCCAGCACAAAGGCATGTTGGCCCAGTGCGCGGGGCAAGGCCGTCAACCATTCGGTTTCGCTGGTACCCATGTCGCGCTCGAAGCGCTCGGGGTAGTGGAACTGCACGAAAACAATACCTGCGTGAACAGACTTCAGCCGCCAGCCACGGGTGGCCAGATCGCCAGCACGTCGCCTTCAACCAAGGTGGTGGTGTCCCGGTCTTCGGGTTTGATGTATTTGCCGTTGACCAGCACCAGATGCACGAGCTTCGGGGGCATGCCGAATGGCTCGATGATCTGGTTGATGCTGGTGTCCTGTGCCACGTCCAGCGTGACCTGGTTGCTGCGCCGGGCTTCGGCAGGCAAATAGTCGGTCAGCGTGGCAAACAGTTTGAAAGTGATGTTCATGCGCAGATTGTCGCTTCAGCGGCGACGCGCATCGGCGGCACCACTCCAGCGGCCCTGGCCCTGAGCGCAGTCCAAATAAGCATCCACCAGCTTGGTCGGGTCGTGCATCAGGCGGTCTTTCCAGTCACCCAGATGCACCTGCCCTTCGACCAGGCCGCGCATCACGCCCACATGCTCGGTCCAGCCCACGCTGTTGCAACCGATCATCACATCGTCCTTGAACTGCAGGCTCAGGTGACGGCCTGCGGCCTTGTCGGTCAACAC
Organism: Comamonadaceae bacterium; assembly: GCA_027486495.1. Lineage (GTDB taxonomy): Bacteria > Pseudomonadota > Gammaproteobacteria > Burkholderiales > Burkholderiaceae_C > Limnohabitans_A. Next base: position 9,566 of record JAIXOZ010000018.1, read on the forward strand.
GGCCGACTGGCCATCGGCCACACCTTCCCAGTTGCCAAAACTGGTCGAGATCAAACCCAAGGTGTCGAGCACGTTGATTTGCGTGACGCCTTTGAGCTCGGTTTTTTGACCCACCATATTGAGCGCGGCCACACGGGCCTGCTCGGCCGCATTGGGCTGGATGGCGCTCACAATCGTTTTGCCGCTGACCATGTCAAAAGCTTCGGCGCAGTCGCCCGCAGCATAAATGCCGGGCACATTGGTTTGCAGGTTCTGGTCGGTCAACACGCCTTGCAGGCAGGTGATGCCGCTGTCCTTCAAAAAGCCAATCGCTGGGCGCACGCCGGTGGCGCTGATGACCAGATCGGCCTCGACGGTTTGGCCATTGGACAAACGCACCTGCAGCGCGCCACTGGCGTCGTCGGACCCCAAGCCCACCATAGAAGCCAACTTGCCGAGCAAGCCTTTTTCTGCGCCTTGGCTGATGGCTTCGACCTTGGTGCCGGTGAACACCTGCACGCCTTTGGCTTCGCACCAGTCGCGGATCATCCCGCCCGCCACAGGGCCCATCATGCGGGGCACCATGCGGTCGCCCATCTCCACCACGCTGAGCTTGACGCCACGCGCAGCCAAGGCTTCCATGATGATGCAGCCAATGAAGCCTGCACCCATTTGCAGTACACGGGCACCGGGCTTGGCCAGCGCCTGGATGGCGCGGGCGTCTTCCAGCGTCCAGCAGGGGTGCACACCGGGCAGGTCCATGCCCGCAATCGGGGGGCGCACGGGGTGCGAGCCGGTGGCGATCAAGAGCTTGTCAAAGGCCATCGACTGGCCGTTGTCCAGGTGCACGGTTTTGCCTGCCGCGTCGACGCGGGTGACTTTGGCCTTGACCTGGGTGATGCGCAAATCGTCAAAGTGGGTGGCGCTCTTTCGCAGGTAGGTGCCTTGCTCTTCGATGTTGCCGATCAGCAAATAAGGGATGGCCATGCGCGAATAAGGCGCATCGGGCTCGTCACCCACCAAGGTGATGGTGTCGGCGGGGGCGTGTTTGCGCAGGGTTTCGGCGGCGATGACACCGGCGGGGCCTGCGCCCAAGATGACGTGGTGGGTCATGAATCGGACTCCAGAAACAGGTAGCGGCCCGCAGGCCGCTTGGATTCCTGTAGAAGCGCACCCCTACGGCGAAGGCTTCACGAGCAGGGGCTCGCTCCTACAGGGGCAAGATCACAAACCCAGACGTTCCCGGGTGGCCGATGTGGGGTGGCCTTCGCCATCCCAGCCGCGCGCCTCGTAGTACTTGGGCAGCATTTCGTCCAACTTGCTGACCATGCCTTTGCCGGGTCCGGTTTTGGCGGCTTCGGTCATCAGGCGCTTGGGCAGGTTGTCGTCGGCCTTGGTGAAGCCGGCGGCGTTGTTGAACTCGCGCTCCATGTTCCAGATGCGCTCGCCGATGTGGTTCAA
>JAIXOZ010000034.1 GCA_027486495.1 Comamonadaceae bacterium
GTACGCAGTTGGCGGCCTAGTTCGTCGGGGGATTCGAATGTTGTCAGTCATGGCTTACGTGTTAGCCATTATTCTTATTTTTTTGCAAGCCATAACTTGCAAACCCAGCACCGAAGTTTCAAAGCCCTCAGACTCAAGGCAGAACCACAGCCTGCTTAAAGCATCCGACCCAAAGCCGCTTGCAAATGCTCGGAAGGCAAACGCTTGAAGCCCGAACGGGCAAATCGCTGCAAGCGCCCCTGCATGAAGGCGACCAGCACGGATGCGGCCACCTGGGCATCGGCGGTGGGGGTGGCGGAGTCAGACGCTTTGAGCGACTGGCGCAGTTGCGCTTCGATCTTGTCAAAAAGCAAGTTGATGCGCTCTTGCAGGCGTTCGTGCTCCTGCACCAGCGCATCCCCAATCATGACGCGGCTCATGCCGGGGTTTTTCTCGGCAAACTGAAACAGCAGCGCCACGATGCGGCCGGCTTGCTGGGGGCCTGCGCTTTCGCGGTCGGTGACTTGCCGGATCAGGCCCATGGCCGATTGGTCCACGAAGTCAATCAACCCCTCGAACATCTGCGCCTTGCTGGCGAAATGGCGGTACAAAGCCGCCTCACTCACGCCAATTTTGGCGGCCAGATTGGCCGTGGTCACCCGCTCGGCACCGGGCTGTTCCAGCATGGCGGCCACGGTTTGCAAAATTTGCAAACGGCGCTCGCCGGGGCGTGGCCGCTTGCGTGCAGGTTTCGCGTCCCCGTCGTGCTCGAGCTTGAGCTCTGAGGATGGGTCTGAATCTGACATATCTTGCCTTTGTTGAGTCGCCGCTTTGGCTGTCGGTCTTGTTTATCGGCTGCGGATCATGGTGCCAAAGGCTTGCTCGGACAACACCTCGAGCAGCATGGCATGGGGCACACGGCCGTCGATGATGTGCACCGCGTTCACACCGCTCTTGGCCGCATCCAGGGCCCCTGCGATTTTGGGAATCATGCCCCCGCTGATGGTGCCGTCGGCGCACAGCTCGTCAATGCGGTGGGGGGTGAGCTCGGTCAGCAAGTTGCCCTCTTTGTCGAGCACGCCACGGATGTTCGTGAGCATGAGCAATTTTTCAGCTTGCAGCACAGTGGCCAGTTTGGCGGCCACCACGTCGGCGTTGATGTTGTAGCTTTCGTTGTTGACGCCAAAGCCGATGGGGCTGACCACAGGAATAAAGGCGTCATCTTGCAGGCATTGCAAGATGGCGGGGTCGATGCTTTCGATTTCACCGACCTGGCCCACGTCATGTTCTTTGGTGGGGTCTTGGCTGTCGATCAGGCGCAGTTTTTTGGCGCGAATCAGGCCGCCGTCGCGGCCCGTCAGGCCCACAGCTTTGCCGCCTGCGCGGTTGATCATGCCCACGATGTCTTGCTGGACTTCGCCGCCCAGCACCCATTCCACGACTTCCATGGTTTCTGCGTCGGTCACGCGCATGCCTTGGATGAATTCACCGGTTTTGCCCAGGCGCTTCAAGGCCGTTTCAATTTGTGGACCGCCGCCATGCACCACCACCGGGTTCATGCCCACCAGCTTGAGCAACACCACGTCTTCGGCAAAGGCTTGCTGCAGGGCCGGGTCGGTCATGGCGTTGCCGCCGTATTTAATGACCAGCGTCTTGCCGTGGAACTTGCGGATGTAGGGCATGGCCTGCGCCAAAATTTGGGCTTGGTCATGCGGTGCAACGTTGGAAGCAGAGGTGGTGTCGGTCATGGTACGAGACGGTGTTGTCAATGAATGTTCAAAAAGTTCAAGAGATTGTGCCGCAAGCCCAAGGCCCTTCAGAGGATCTCGGCCAGCATGCGGTTGACGCCTTGCTGCCAAGGAGGCAGCACCAGCCCAAAGGCTTGTTGTAACTTTCGGGTGTTCAAACGTGAATTCAAGGGTCGCTGTGCGGGGGTGGGGAAGGCGCTGGTGGGCACGGGGGCAATGTCGCTGACTTTCAGGCCCTGCTCCGGTTTGAGGTGCCGCGCCTGAGCAATCACATGGTTGGCATAGCCGTGCCAACTGGTCTCACCCGAAGCCACCAAGTGGTAAATGCCTGCCAAAGTCGGTGTCGGGTTGGCCCCGACTTGGCGGATGGCGTGGGCGGTCACGTCAGCGATCAGGTCTGCCCCGGTGGGGGCGCCATGTTGGTCATCAATCACCGTCAGACTTTCGCGTTCTACGGCAAGGCGCAGCATGGTCTTGGCAAAGTTGCCGCCGCGCACTGCATACACCCAGCTGGTGCGAAAAATCAGGTGTTTGCAGCCGCTGACGGCAATGGCTTGTTCGCCTTCGAGTTTGCTCTGGCCGTACACACTCAGTGGTCCCGTGGCGTCACCCTCCTGCCAAGGTTGTTCGCCCATGCCGTTGAACACGTAGTCGGTTGAGTAATGCACCAGCCAGGCACCGATGTCGGCAGCGGCCTGCGCCAGGGCGGCGGGAGCGTTGGCGTTCAGGCAGCGGGCCACATCAGGCTCTGATTCGGCTTTGTCCACGGCCGTATGGGCAGCGGCATTGACGATGACATCAGGCCCCCAGTCGCGCACGGTTTGTGCCAAGCGCTCGGGCTGGCTCAAGTCACCGCAGTGCGGGGTGCTGCGGCGGTCCAGCGCCAGCACTTCACCCAAAGGGGCCAGGCTGCGCTGCAGCTCCCAACCCACTTGGCCATTTTTGCCGAGCAGCAAGATTTTCATGCTAGGCGACCTGTGTAGTTCTTGTTCACCCACTCACGGTAGGCCCCGCTTTGCACATGCAGCACCCACTCGGGGTTGGCCAGGTACCACTCGACGGTTTTGCGGATCCCGGTCTCGAAAGTTTCAGCCGGCTTCCAGCCCAGCTCGGCTTCGAGTTTGCGCGCGTCAATCGCATAGCGGCGGTCGTGACCTTGGCGGTCGGTCACGTAACTGATTTGCTCCGCGTAGGACTTGCCGTCACTTCGAGGGCGCAGTTCGTCAAGCAGCACGCACACTGTTTTGACAATTTCGATGTTGGGCTTTTCGTTCCAGCCGCCCACGTTGTAGACCTCACCCAATCGCCCAGCTTCGAGAACACGGCGAATCGCACTGCAGTGGTCTTTGACATACAGCCAGTCGCGCACTTGCATTCCGTCGCCGTACACCGGCAAAGGCTTGCCCGCCAAAGCATTCACGATCATGAGCGGTATGAGTTTTTCAGGGAAATGGTAGGGGCCGTAGTTGTTGCTGCAATTGGTGGTGAGCACCGGCAGGCCGTAGGTGTGGTGCCAGGCCCGAACCAGATGGTCACTGGCCGCTTTGCTCGCGCTGTAGGGGCTGTTGGGCTCGTAGCGATGGGTTTCGCTGAATGCCGGATCGTCTTTGTCTAACGAGCCATACACCTCGTCGGTGGAAACATGCAAAAACCGGAAACTCTCTTGCGTTGGAGCGGTCTCAGACCGCGAGGGCACTTGTTCACGGTCAGAGACCGATGCCACGGGCAAGGAACTCCAATAGCCGCGCACCGACTCCAGCAAGCGGAAGGTTCCCACGATGTTGGTTTCAATGAACTCACCAGGTCCGTGGATGGAGCGGTCCACATGACTTTCTGCGGCAAAGTTAACCACGGCGCGCGGACGGTGCTCGGCCAGCAGGCGGCTGACCAAGGCGGTGTCACCAATGTCCCCTTGCACCAATTGGTGACGCACATCGCCTTGCAAGCTGGCCAGGGTTTCGGGGTTGCCCGCGTAAGTCAGTTTGTCGAGGTTGATGACGGGCTCGTCACTGGTTGCTAGCCAGTCGAGGACAAAGTTGGCGCCAATGAAGCCGGCGCCTCCGGTTACAAGAAGTGTCATAAGGATTCAGATCTGTCGGGTGCCACGGGGGTTGCACCACAGTTTTACGATTTTAGAAGCATTGCGAGCAAACGCAGGTTAAAGTGACAATTTGATGAGGAAGTACACCATGACCAAATCCAACGACACCACGCGCAAAAAAACCATCTCAGTTCCTCCACCAAACACGACTCCACCTAACGCCCAGCACATTTGGCTGGCTGGCTTGGGGGCCATGGCCAAAGCCCAGGAGCAAGGCAGCAAGGCGATTGAAGCTCTGGTTAATGAAGGTTTGAGCTTTCAGCGAAAAAGCCAGGCCGAGGCTCAGCTGCGCTTGCAAGAAGCCACCGAACGGTTGACCCACATCGCCAGCGATTTCGGTCATCAAGCCACAGGACGTGTGGACAAGCTGGAGCATTTGTTTGAAGACCGCGTGGCCAAGGCCATGCACCGCTTGGGCATGCCCTCACCGATCGACATGCAGATGCTCAACGACCGTGTGGCACAGTTGGAAGAACGGCTTGCTGCATTGCAACCCAAGACCGCCAGCAAAACTGTCGCCACAGGTAAAACAGCCCCTTCCGAAGCGCAGGCAACTGGCACCTTCAAGCGTCCGAAGAAAACGGCTTGATCCACAGGTCCTGTCGTTAGCCATGGCCAAAAAAGCCCCCCGTCGCACCGCTGAGCGCATCGCCGAGGTGACGCTGGATCTCTTCAACAGGTTTGGCGAGCCGAACGTCTCCACCACCATGATTTCAGCCGAACTGAACATCAGCCCCGGCAATCTTTACTACCATTACCCCTCCAAAGACGCTCTGGTCAACCAGTTGTTTGACCAGTACGAAGCGGCATTGCTAGGCTTGCTGGACGCAGCGCCCGATGTGAAGGACGTGGAAGACACTTGGTTTTTTTTGCATTCATTGTTCGAACAGATCTGGAGTCACCGCTTTTTGTACCGTGACCTTAACAATTTGCTGTCAGGCAACCGGCACTTGGAGACGCATTTTCACGCGGTGCTGGAGCGCAAAACACACGCGTTCAGGTTGTTGCTGGAGTCTTTGGCCACTGCGGGCCTGATGCGCATCGATCCTGACAGCATCGAGACGCTTTCAGCCAGCATGTCGGTGATGGTGACTTATTGGCTGAGTTATGAATATGTGCGCAACCCGCGCCAAGCCATGGAGCCTGCCAGCGCAGGTTTGGCACTGACCCGGGGTGCGCAGCATGTGCTGGCACTTTTAAAGCCCTATATGGCCAGCCCCGACTTGCAAACGCATTTGCAGTCTCTAACGGCGGCCTACAACCCGCAGAGCCCAACCTGAATTTCAGGCGAAACGCTGAGCCGCAATTGTCAGCAGTCCGTCGAAGATCAGGTTGTCGACCAATTCGAACTGCAAAGACATGCTGGGGGCCATCTTCCAACCCGCACCGCCTGTCATGATGCAAGCAGGCTCTTGCCCCGTGTAATCCCGCAGGTGTTGCACCATGCGCTCACACGCACCCGCTATGGCGTAGGTGCCGCCACTGGTCAGGGCGTCACTGGTGTTTGTGGGAAAGGGTCGGACATCGCCTGTGGGCACATGCAAGCCCGCGGTGCCGGATTCGAGGGCCCGCAGCATGATGCCGTGGCCTGGCAAAATCAGCCCGCCCAAGAACCGACCATTTTCATCGATGGCATCGACTGTCACGGCCGTGCCCACCATGACCACCACCAATGGGCGCGCATTGCCTGTGGCCAACATGCGGTGACGGGCCCCGATCATGGCGACCCAACGGTCCGCGCCAAGACGTGAGGGGTGGTCGTAGCCATTGATCAGGCCCGCCTCCTGGGCACTCGGGACCACCCACTGTGGGGAGAAGTCCCAGATGTCCATTTGCTCTTGAACCCGCCGCTTGATGGCATCACCGGCCACCACACATCCGAGCATGCGGTCGATGTGGTGCCATTGCGCCCAAGCACCTTCAGACAAGCGGTCGATGTTTTCCAGAAATTCGGCGCCGTGGGCCAGCAATTGGCTTTGGGTATTGGCTTGGTCGTACAGCGCCCATTTAAGACGCGTATTGCCCACATCGATGGCTAAAAATGTCATGTGCCGATGATAATGAATTTACATCGGCTATTTTTCCACTTCAGCCGTTCGATCCGGTCGTTTGGGCTTTTCGAATAACCTCGTGGGCATCATGGTCCGAGCGAATTGGGGTATCCGATGCGTCCACTTGCAGCAGTAAACCCAGCAATCTGGCGCCATGCTCTACGGCCATGGATGCGTACTTGACATCCCCTTGAACCAAGGCGCTGGCCATGAATTCGACCCGCTCAAAAGCGTGGATGTTGCCCGCCACTTTGCCAGCAACGATGATGCGGTTGGCCAGCACATCACCCTCAACCTCACCGCTAGGCCCAACTACCACACAGATGCTGGCGTCCTTGGGGGCTTCAATGTTACCGACCACCTTGCCATCAATGCGAACGCTTTCCTGCAAACGTAAACAACCATGAATTTCTGCATGGCGGCCAATCAGCGTGTCGAATTTTTCTTGGTTGATGACCAATGGCGTTTGCGTGTTCTTCTTTTTACTAAACATGTCTTTCTCCTTGTCGTTGAATCTTTGGATATTCAGGATTTGGCCCAAGCGGCCAATGCTTTTGAAGGGTGCATGGCTTGCCCTTTGTAAATCACCTCGTAGTGCAAATGCGGTCCGGTTGAGCGACCCGTGTTGCCCAGTTTGCCAACTTCTTGATGCCGCTGCAGCACATCATGAGGCTTGACACTCAAGGTCTTCAAATGGGCATAACGCGTCACGAAACCGTCGGCATGAGAGACCTCGACCAAATTACCGTAGTCGCCCGCGTACTCAGCACGCAACACAACACCGGGTGCTGTTGCATAAACAGGCGTTCCAATGGCTGCAACAAAGTCTATCCCTTCGTGCATGCTGGGCAAATGGGTCAGCGGGTCAGGTCGAATGCCCCATGAACTGGTCAAGCGTAAATCATCTGCCAAGGGCAGCGCGGTCGGCAGCAAGTCCAATCGGTGCAGATCAGCTTTCCAGCGGGACTGCATATTCGCCATGGCCGTATCATAAAGGTGCATTTGCTGCAGTGACACATCGATTTGGCTGCTTAGTTTTCCAGCCCCAAAAGGCCCAGACAAAAGCCAATTCAAAGGCCCTCCTTGCCCAGCCAACTCAAGATTGCTGGTATTCACCGAAAAGGGCAACAGCTTTTCAATGTCTAAGCGGTCCAAAACTTCACCTTTGATGGTTTCCAATTCTTGCAGACGATCCCTGACGCTGGACAATTGATGATTCAATGCTTCCAACTTCGCCCGGTAGGTGGCCTCCAGTTTTTCTTGTTCTGTCTGACTGATCACCCCGCCAAAGCGATAAGCCAATTCGGGCACGTATTCAATCGCCACACGTAAACCCACCATGTGGAACAAAAAGCCCAGCAGCACCAATAAAGTTGAGACAGCGACAGCAAAACCCTTCACATATTGAGATGTGACGGAGAGTTTGACAACTTTGTCTGTTGGACCAGCCATCCATATCAATTGCATAAGGGCCTTATAACCTGACTGATACCCATTCTAACGACATAAAATGAACTTTTTGTTACTTAAATACCCACCTCAAACTTTGCCAGTCAAATCAATTCAAGCCGACTTTGGGAAGTTTCACACCATTGGACGCAAAATTGGACGGATTGACTCGTAAGCACGGGCTGCACGCAGCACCAGGGCGTCGCCAAACATGGGGCCCACAATTTGCAGGCCCATGGGCAAGCCACTTTGGGTCAGGCCACAAGGCACGGTGATGGCGGGTTGCTGGGTCAGGTTGAAGGGGTAGCTGAAAGGTGTCCAGCCGAGCATGGACACCGGGTTCATGGCCACGGTGCCGGCAGCACGCGCCTCAAAAGCAGGGATGGACACAGCAGGTGTGACCAGCAAGTCATAGCGCTGCATGAACTGGCGCATGTGCGAGCCCAAGACGCCGCGGCGTTGGTTGAGTTGTTGGATTTGCAAGGCGCTCAATTGCGCCCCGAACTCAGCCTCGGCTTTGAAGTCGGGGTCGGCCACGGCCTGCTGCTCGGCGCTCAGGCCTTTCCAGACGGTGTAAGCGCCCAAAAACCAAAGCCCCGTGGTGATCTCCAGAGGGTCTTCGAAACCCGGATCAACCTGCTCCACATGGGCACCCAAGGCCTGCAGTTGCTGCACGGCAGCATGCACCGCAGCGGCGATTTCGGGGTGCACGTTTTGGGCATAGCCCAAGGTGGGCGAGTAGGCGATTTTCAGGCCACGGATGCCGTCTTCCAGGCCCACGGTGTAGTCGCTCGCGTCGGGGGGCAGCGATGTCCAGTCGCGGGCATCGGGCTGCTTGAGCACGTTGGTCATCAAGGCGGCGTCGCGCACGCTCATGGTGTGTGGGCCCAAGTGGGCCACCGAGCCAAAGGGTGACAAGGGGTAGGCCGGCACGCGGCCAAAGCTGGGTTTTAAACCCACGTTGCCACAAAAGGCCGCCGGAATGCGCACGCTGCCCGCGCCGTCGGTGCCCACACCCATAGGCCCCAGGCCTGCGGCCACCGCAGCGGCCGTGCCGCCCGAAGAGCCGCCGGGGGTGTGGTTCAGGTTCCAGGGGTTGCGGGTGATGCCGGTGGCGGGTGAATTGGTCTCGCCTTTGCAGCCAAATTCGGGCGTGGTCGTTTTACCCAGCAAGACCGCCCCTGCTTCGCGCAAGCGGGCGGTGGCTGGGGCATCGACGTCCCAGGGCTGGTTGGGGTCGATGGTGCGACTGCCGCGCAGGGTGGGCCAGCCTTGGGTCAGGATCAGGTCCTTGATGGAAGTGGGCACCCCATCCAAAGCGCCCACGGGCGTGCCTTGCTGGCGGTGCGCCTGCCAACGGGCTTCGCTGGCCTGGGCGCTGGCCATGGCAGCTTTCTCGTCCACCAGACAAAAGGCGTTGATTTGCGGGTTGACGCGTTCGATGCGCTGCAGCACTGCTTGGGTGACTTCAACCGGTGAGGCCTGGCCGCTGCGGTACAGGGCCAGCAGTTCGTGGGCCGGGGTCTGGGTCAGGTCTTGCGGTGTCGCGCTCATGGGTGTGCCTCTTCAGAAAAGTTCAAAAGCGTGGCTGCCGAGCCACGTCAAGGTCGGGTTCGGGTGTTGGGGCTGAGTTTTTTCCAGGGCAGATCGCCCGGATCGGCGGCCATGGGGCCTGCGGCTTTGGCCACCAGCACGCGGCTGGCGATGGGGGTGAAGTCGGCCCGAAAATGGTTGGAGCTTTTGACCACCAGCAGCTTCATTTGCTCGGGGTGGATGCCCACGGCGCGGAACAGTTCGCGGTCTAGCATTTGGCATTTGCCGCTGGACACGGCGATCAGCACGCCGTCGATTTCCAGGCACGCGCAAGGGCCGATGTGGACTTTCATGCCAGTCATCATCGGGCCTTTGAGCTCGCAGTCATCCGGCCCCAAAGCCCGAACAGTAAAGCGCCCTTGCAAAGGCGGGTCACTCGCTTCGCCCGTGAAGGTGGGCACGGCTTTGCCCAAAGCCAGTTGCAGGCTGGCCCCCACCCCGGCGGCATGCGCCATGCGGGCGGCTTCGGGGTCGTACAACAAACCCAGGGCCACCTGGCCGGGCCAACGCTTTCCAGCGCCTTGTTGCAGCAGTGCATGCAGCATGCCGGTGGTGTTGCTGTCGCCGCCTGCGCCGGGGTTGTCCTGTGTGTCGGCCATGACGACGGGCGCGGCAGACACCTCGGCCGTGGCCAGGGCTTGTGTGACGGCCTCTCGGACGGGCAGCACATCAGGGCGCCACTGGCCGGGTTCGGCCACGCGCTCAAACAGGCGCTGCACCGCAGCTTCAGCCTGCGGGCCGTGACCCCATACCACCGGGCCGCACTCGGCAAAATCAGACGCCGGAAAGCCCATGCAAAAACTGAGCGTGCAACCGGTTTGTGACTCCAGCGCAATCATCTCGTCGTACAGGTCTTTGGCCGGGGCCATCCAGGTGCTTTGGGCGTTGAGCGGAATCAAAAACGGCAGGCGACGGGCCTGCATGGGGCGCTTGCCACCCGCACGCAAATGTTCGCGCAGCAGCAGGGCCGCCCGCTCGCCGGTCTCGGCCATGTCGATGTGCGGGTAGGTGCGGTAGGCCACCAGGCCATCAGACAGCTTCAACATGCGTTCGGTCACATTGGCGTGCAGGTCCAGGCTGGCGACGATGGGCATGCGGGGCCCGACCACGGCACGGATGCGGGCGATCAGTTCTCCTTCGCTGTCGTCGGCGTTTTCGGCCACGGCCGCACCGTGCAGGTCAAGGTACACCCCGTCCAGACCCTGCACCAAGGCAGCGCGAAGGTCCTCGACAATGGCCGCGCAGATGCGCTCAAACGCGTCTTGCGTCACATACGACGAAGGTGTGGCTCCGGCCCAAGCCGAGGGCAGCAACTGCCAGCCTTCGCGCCGGGCCGCGTCGATGAAGCCGCCCGCCGGGATGTTCACGCCCGTCATCTGGTCCAGCATGGCCTGGCCGCGCACATAGGCAGGAAAGGCCTCGCCGCTTTGGAAGGCAGCCCAATCGGCCAGGCTGGGGGCAAAGGTATTAGTCTCGTGCTGGTAACCAGCAATCAGGATACGGATCATGGGGTTTGGTTTTCGAGCGCGGGAAGTGCGGCAGGTGCAGCATCGAACAAGCGCCGGGTGTAGTCTTGTTGAGGGTTGGCGTACAGGTCGGCCGTACGGCCTTGTTCCACAATGCGCCCCTGGTGCATGACGATCACGCGGTCGCACAACTGGGCGGCCACGCGCAGGTCGTGTGTGATGAACAGCAGCCCCAAGCCCAGCCGAGACTGTGCCTCGCGCAGCAGGTTGAGGATCTGGGCCTGCACGCTCACGTCAAGCGCACTCACGGCCTCATCGGCCACCAGCACCTGCGGGCGGCACGCCAGTGCACGGGCAATGGCCAGGCGCTGACGCTGGCCGCCGCTGAACTGGCTGGGGTAGCGCTTGAGTGCATCGACAGGCAGACGCACCTGCTTCATGAGCTCCTCCGCGAGGGCTTGCGCCTGCTCACGCGTCTGGCCAAAGTTCATCGCGCCTTCGACCATGGACTGGCCCACGGTGCGGCGCGGGTTGAGCGAGCGGTTCGGGTCTTGGAACACCACCTGCACACGGTGGCGCAAAGGACGCAGCTGGCCTTCAGGGCGCTGCGCAACCTCGTCTTCGCCCCAGCGGATCTGACCTTCTGTTGGATCAATCAGGCGAATCAAACATCGCGCAAAGGTGGACTTGCCCGAGCCAGACTCGCCCACAATGCCCACGGTTTCGCCTGCATGCACCGCCACTGCGGCGTCCACCAGGGCGGCCGTGGGTCGGCTGCGGCCAAGCCAGTCGCGGCTGATGTAGGTTTTACCCACGCCCTGTCCCGACAAAAGCGCGGCGCCGTCGGGGACAGGCTTGGGCTGCGGTGGTGTCATGCCCGGCACTGCGGCCAGCAACTGACGCGTGTAGTCGGCTTGAGGTCGGCGCAGCACTTGATCGCACTCGCCGCTCTCGACTGCCTGACCCTGGTTCATCACCAGCACCCGGTCGGCGATCTCGGCCACCACGCCCATGTCATGGGTGATGAAGAGCACGGCACTGCCTTGTTCACGCTGCAGGTCGGCAATCAAGCGCAAAATTTCCTTTTGCGTGGTCACGTCGAGCGCCGTGGTCGGTTCGTCGCAAATCAAGAGCGCAGGCTTGAGGATCACGGCCATCGCGATCACGATGCGTTGGCGTTGACCACCGCTGAGCTGGTGCGGGAAACTGCGCAGCATGCGTGCGGGTTCAGGCAGCTTCACGCGCTCGAACACCCGCAAAATTTCAGTCCGGCGCTGCTCGGCAGGCCAGTCGGTGTGGGTAGACAGCAACTCGTCAACCTGGTCGCCGCAGGTCATCACTGGATTCAGGGCCGTCATGGGTTCCTGGAACACCATGCCCATGGCCTTGCCGCGCAACTGGCGCAGGCGCAGTGCAGAAGCGTTCAGTAGAGACTCGCCTTGCAACAACACCTCGCCGGCCACGGGCTTGAGCTCTTTGGCCAGCAAACCCATCACGGTGGTGGCCATGACCGATTTGCCCGAACCCGACTCACCGACCACGCACAGGGTTTGACCGGGCAGAATGTCCAGCGACACATCGGTGATGGCATGCCCCCGGTCACTGCCCGAAGGCAATGCAACCGATAGGCCGCGAATGGAAAGCACGGGCTGACTCATGTGCCGCTCCGTTTGGCGAATTTGGGATCGAGCACATCGCGCAAACCATCACCCAGCAGGTTGATGGCCAGCACAGTGGGCACGAGAAACAAAGCCGGGTACAGCACATTGCCGGGGTACTGGGTGAACTGGACACGGCCTTCGGCCATGATGTTGCCCCAGGTCGGAATGTCGGCAGGAAGACCCAGCCCCAGGAAACTCAAGATGGCTTCGGTCAGCACGGCACTGGCGGCAATGAAGGTGCCCTGCACAATCAATGGGGCCATGGCATTGGGCAGGATGTGGCGCATGAGGATGACGGGCGTGGGGGTGGCCAGCGCACGCGCAGCCTCGACAAAAGGTTCTTCGCGCAGTGTGAGCACCAGAGAACGCACCAGCCGCGTGACACGGGGAATCTCGGGGATGGCGATCGCCACCACCACGGTCCACAGCTGCGCGCCCAGCGCTGCCACCAAGGCAATGGCCAGCAAAATAGCTGGGATCGCCATCAAGCCATCCATGAAGCGCATCAGCACCGCATCGAGGGTACGGAAATAGCCCGCCAGCATGCCCAGCAAGCCCCCCACCAGCAAGGCCACCGTGGCGGTGAACAAGCCAATGAGCAAAGACACCCGCGTGCCAAACAGAACACGGCTGTAGATGTCGCGGCCAAAATTGTCCGCGCCCATCCAGAAGGTGTGGGCGACGCTGGAGCCGTCCAGCAAGGCAAATGCCCCGACCGTGCCCGACAAAGTGTTGATGTTGCCCGAATCCATGGCCGCAGGGTCCACCGTGCCCAGCCATGGCGCCAACAGGGCCAGCAAGATCAGCAACAGCAACACACTGGCGCCAAAGCGAATGGACGCATTCGCCATCAATTTACTCAAAAGGGACATCATGGGGTTCAATAACGGATGCGGGGGTCGAGCCACAAATAGCTCAAATCCACCAACAGGTTGATCAGCACATAGAGCACGCTGAAAAACAGCACCACCCCTTGGATGACAGGAAAGTCTCGATTCAGTACCGCATCCACCGTCAGCGAGCCCAAGCCCGGAATGGCGTACACGGTTTCGGTCACCACGACCCCCCCAATCAGCAAGGCGATGCCGATGCCGATCACGGTGACGATGGGCACGGCTGCATTGGCCAGCGCGTGCCGCAGCAGCACCGCCTGCTCGCTCACGCCTTTAGCGCGGGCGGTGCGGATGTAGTCTTCGGTCAAGGCTTCAGACACGCTGGCGCGTGTGACCCGCGCGATCAGCGCCACATAAATTGTGGCCAAACTGGCCCAAGGCAACACCAACTGGTAGGCCCAAGCCCCAAAGCCTTGAGAGGAGGGACCAAACAAGCGCCGATAACCTTGCACAGGCAACCACTGCAGTTCTATGGCAAAGATGTAGATCAGCACATACCCAATGACGAACACCGGCACCGAAAAACCCGCCACCGCAAAGCCCGACAGGATGCGGTCCAGCCAGCCCCCCATGCGCCAAGCGGCCAAGGTCCCCAATGGCACCGCCACCAGAACGGAAATGAGCATGGTGCCGACCGCCAACGACAGCGTGGGCTCGATGCGCTGGGCAATCAATTCGGTGACCGGCTTGCCCAGGTAAAAGGAATAGCCCAGATCACCCTGAACGACGCCCGACAACCATATGCCGAATTGCGCGAGCAAGGGCTTGGTCAGACCCAACTGCTCACGGATGCGGTCAATGTCTTCGTTGGTGGCGTTGTTGCCCGCAATCACGGCGGCCGGATCCCCCGGCGTGAGCCGAAGGATCAGGAACACGATGATGGCCACCGTGAACAAAACAGGAATCAGCGCCAGCAGGCGCTGCATCAAAAAACGCAGCATGAAAGATTCCGAGGGTTTCGATAAAAGAGCAGCCAGCCCAAGCCCAGACCATAGGCCCCGGCCCTAAAGCTGCTGATGCAGTCAAGACTCACCGGACTGCACAGGGCAGTCCAGCTTGCCCGCTCAGTTCTTCTTGATGTTCCAGTAGACCTGCGCACCGCCGGGCACCAGACCCGAGACGTTCTTGCGCAGGGCAGCGGGATTGAAGAACTGGCCCAGTTGCACATGCGAAGCGGTTTCCATGGCACGCAGCTGAATCTGCTCGGCAATCTGTTTTTTCTGCGCTTCGGTCGTGGCCTGGGCAAACTTGACCTTCAGATCTTCGATCTGCTTGTCGTCTTGCCAGCCGAACCAACCTTTGTCACCGGCCGCGTTCATCATGGCCATGGTCAGCGGGTTCAAGATGTCCCCTGCGGTCCAGGCGGTCATGAAGGCGTTCCAGCCGCCCTGTGCGGGCGCATCTTTTTTGGCTCGGCGTGCCACCAGCGTGGCCCAGTCCATTTGCTGCATGTCAACCTTGAAACCAGCGGCTTCAAGTTGCTGCTTGGCCACCAAAGGCAGCTTGGCGATCGAGGCCAGGTCGGTGGGGCGCATCAGCAACACGGGGGTGCCGTCATAGCCGGCGTCTTTGAGCATCTGGGCCGCTTTTTTGGGATCGGCCATGCCGGTGTAGATGCCCGTCTTTTCGCTCGCGAAAGGTGTTCCGCAGGGGTACATGCTCTTGCAGAAACTGAACATGCCCGGAGCGCCCACTTGCGTCTTGAGGTGCGCCTCCTGACCCAGCGCCACCATGGCCGCCTGACGAATCTTCACGTTGTTGAAAGGCGCATGCAGATGGTTGAACCGAAAGATGAACTGCAAACCAGCAGGCTGGGCATCCACCAAATAGATGTCTTTTTGGGCTTTGAGCGAAGCGTATTGCTCAAACGTGGGTTGCTCGACAATGTCGACCTCGCCGGCCACCAGCGCATTGAATTGGGTTTGTGGATCCCGGATGATGACCCACTCCACGCGGTCCACATGAACTTGCTTGCCACCCGTTGTGCCATCAGGCGCCTCCGAGCGTGGCTTGTATTTCTCGTTTTTCAAATAAACCAGGCGCTCACCGGGTTTGTATTCACCGGAGACGAACTTGTAGGGGCCTGAGCCAATGTTTTCCTTGATTTGCTCGCTGCCAGGCGTGGCGGCAATGCGCGCAGGCATGATGAACAGCACGTTGGACGAAGGCTTGCCCAGCGCTTCGAGCATCACACCAAAAGGCTGCTTGAGCTTGATCACAAAGGTTTTGGCGTCGGGCGACGCGTAGTTATCCACGCTCCTGGCCAGCACTCCGCCAAAGCTGTCGCGACTGGTCCAGCGCTTGATCGAAGCCACCACATCTTCGCTGGTGACGGGCTTGCCATCGTGGAACTCCAAGCCATCACGCAAGGTGAAGGTCCAGGTCAGGTTGTCCTTGCTGACACTCCACTTGTCGACCATCTGGGGTTTGACCTTACCAGCCATATCGGTGCCGAACAAGGTGTCGTAAATCATGTAGCCGTGGTTGCGCGTCACAAAGGCCGTGCTCCAGATCGGATCAAGGATCGTGACATTGGCATGCGGCACCACCTTTAGGGTTTTACCTTGAGCCTGCACCCCCATCGGGGCCAACAGGGCAGTGGCCAACGTGGCCATGACAAACAGGGAACGACGTTTCATGATTTACTCCAGTCAAAAAGGGGACATATGCCATTGCAACTGAACACTATAAATCGAAATATGGTTTCTTCTTCTCAGGACATTACCCAATACGGTGCACTTGACTTGTCTCGTGCAATACACACCAAACAAGTGTCGTGCCGCGAAGTCATGCTCGCGACACTGGCAAAGGTGGACCACCTCAACCCACAAAGCAATGCCGTGGTCAGTCGCGTTTCGCCAGACGTGTTGCTGCAGCAAGCGGAAGAACGCGATGTGCAACTGGCCCGTGGCGAATCCATGGGCTGGATGCACGGCATGCCCCAAGCCATCAAAGACCTGTCCAATGTGGCCGGTGTGCGCACCACTTTGGGCAGCCCGCTGATGAAAGACTTCGTGGCCAGCGAAGACGGGCTCATGGCCAGCCGCATTAAGGCGTCTGGGGCCATCGTCGTCGGCAAAACCAATACGCCCGAGTTTGGTTTGGGCTCGCACACCTTCAACGAGGTGTTTGGCCCCACCCGCAACGCTTGGGACCCGAGCAAAACGGCCGGCGGCAGCAGCGGCGGCGCGGCCGTGGCACTGGCCCAGCGCCTGCTGCCTGTGGCCGACGGTTCTGACTTCATGGGCAGCTTGCGCAACCCGGCGGGCTGGAACCATGTATTTGGCCTGCGCCCCTCGCAAGGGCGTGTGCCCATGTCGCCCGCACAAGATGTGTTCATTGCCCAACTGGCCACCGAAGGCCCCATGGCACGCCATGTGGCGGATTTGGCCATGCTGCTGTCGACACAGGCCGGAGCGCACCCATCCAGCCCTTTGAGCCTGACGGAAGACCCCACTGTATTTGCAGGATCTTTGGCCAGCAATCCCAAAGGGGTGCGCGTGGGTTGGCTGGGCAATTTGCAGGGCTACTTGCCCATGGAAGACGGGATTCTCGATGTCTGCCAATCCGCGCTGAACAGTTTTTCGGGGATGGGCTGCACCGTGGATGAAGCCCGACTGGGTATGCCCGCCGAAGAAATTTGGCGAGCTTGGTTGGTCTGGCGGCAAGCTTTGATCGGTCCGCGCATCGCCCCATTCTTGATCAACCCTGCCAACCGAGCACACATCAAAGCGGAAGCACTTTGGGAACACGACCAGTCCATGGGTTTGACCGGCTCTCAACTGTTGGCAGCCAGCGCCAGCCGCACGCGCTTTTACCAAAGCATGCTGGCCCTGTTTGAAAAATTCGACGTGTTGGCCATTCCGGTGGCCCAGGTCTGGCCTTTTGATGTGTCGCTGCGCTGGCCGCAAAGCATTCAAGGCCAAAGCATGGACACCTACCACCGCTGGATGGAAGTGGTGATTTATGCCACCTTTGCGGGCCTGCCCTCGATCAGCGTGCCTGCTGGCTTTGGGGCCAACGGCCTGCCCATGGGCCTGGCATTGATCGGCAAACCACAAGGCGACTGGGATTTGCTGAAACTGGCCCACGCCTACGAAATGGCGAACTTGGACATGATCAACCAGCGGCCGCCGGGCGCTTGAAGACCTGGACCCCGGGTATTCGCCCGGGGTGACGAGTAGTCGTCATCCCAGACTCGATCCGGGCGTCATCAGCCCCAAGCCATGGCCTCTGCTTGAAACCACGGACAGGCTCAGTTTTGTTGCCAAGGCAGGCCACGAAAGCGCCAGCCGCCTTGTAGGCCCCGGTGCGCCTGCGCGTCCGGGTCACCCTCAAAGCCTTCGAGGATGTTGTAGGCCTGCAGGCCGAGCGCCGTAGCGCGTTGGGCAGCGGCAATGGAGCGCACGCCGCTGCGGCACAGCAGCACCAGCTTTTTGCCGCCCGCACCCACCGCCAGCACGCCCGCGTCAAAGTCAGGGTTCATGGCCATGCCAGGCCATTGTTTCCAGGCCAGGGCATGTGCGCCGGGCACAAAGCCCACCCAGGCACGCTCGGCATCGCTGCGCACGTCCACCAGTTCAGCCTCTCCTGTCTGCACCCAAGCCCAAGCCATTTGCGGACTTACATCACCGGCGTAGCCATTTACGGGTATCACAGTCGTTCGTGATGCGTCGCCTGTGCTGAGGTCTACTGGATCTGCCGAAGGATCAGGCAAGGTCGGGTTCCACGTGTCGGTTTGGGTCGGGTTCATGATTTGTGCGGCATCAACAAAATGGGCCCGTTCGTGAACGCCCTCAAAAGGGTGATTCGATTTCACAGGCCCGTGTGAAGTCAAACTTGTGCATGGATTGTGATCGATTGCTTGTGTTCCTGCACCATGCCAGGGCCGGCTGTGGGTTTAGCAAAACAAGTCCATCAAGGCCCCTTGGGGCCGGGAAACCAGACCATATGGGCCCATTTCTCCCTGACCAGATCCACGCCAGACCCACAGACCAACCCAATTCTGTTGCTTTTATTTTACAAATTTGTCAATATTTGCAACAAAATTGACTTTTTATTAAATTAAACAATACAATTACTATCACCTCATTTTTAATGTTTCATTTTGGAAAACTCACCATGATCTCCATAAGACTTGCCGCAACCGGCATTGGACTGTCCTTGCTGCTGATCGCTTGCGGTGGCGGCGGTGGTGGCGGCACGCCTGTCGTCAAAAGCTCGTTCTCGGGTGTTGCCATCGATGGTTACCTGGTCAATGCAACCGCATTCCTTGACCTCAACGACAACGGCTTGTTGGACAGCAACGAACCCTCTTACAAGACCGATGCGCAAGGTCAATTCACCCTGCTGGCAACCGACGCTGAATTCCAGAACCATCGGGTGGTGGTGCAGGTCACCACCGATTCTGTTGACTCCGACACCGGCAAGGTCGATAGCGACTTCAAGCTCATGGCGCCGGCAGGCGAAGGCGGTGTGGTGTCGCCCCTGACGACCCTTGTTGCCGCCCACATGGCCAACGGGCTGAGCCGGCAAGACGCCGTCACAAAGGTTCAAAACGATCTCGGTTTGGGTCAGTTCGATGTGATGCAGAACTTCGTGGGTTCAGACAACAAGGAAGCTCAAAAAATGGCCGTTGCACTGACCGAGGTGCTCAAAACCATCAGCAGCAGCAGTCTGAGTCAGCAACTCCAAGACACACTTTTGAGCGTAGAAAACAAGATCAAACCCAATAAAGCCCAGATCTTGGCCTTCGATGTGAGCCAAGGATGGGCAGGTTTAAAAGACCTGGCCAAACTTTTCGCTAAACCGGACATTTCTTTGTCTTTAAACGACAAATGGGTTGATTTTCTTGAAGAAGGAAGCACGCCTGACCTCATCGAAGCCACATTCGCTACGAGCCCTGCCTCGAAAATCGACGTGAAAAAAGATGTTAAGTTTGAAATAGTGCGTAACGATCAGGGTGTCAACTTGAGCATCAAATACGACCGTCTGAATTTGGTACTCAAACGTATCCTGAAGCTTGAGGACGCCCAACTGGCTTCAATAAAAAGTCAATCTGGCGACATCATTGAATCCATCCAGTTTGATGATCTGCCCTCTCTGCCCGAACTCGTCAAAGCCGATAAAGTGGGCAACTATTTCACCAATCGAACGTATTTCAAGACAGAAACAGCATGCGCCACAGCAAACGCTTCTTACAAGATTGATACGGGCAGCACCACTGACTCACTGAAGTTCACTTTGACGCTGACGCAGGTGGATCTTGAGGGAAGCCGTTGCATCCCCTCCTTGTTTCGCCCAACAATAGAAATTTACGAATTCACGCTCACTTCGGACGGCTTGAAACTGAACGCGGTACAGGCAACTCTCAGTGTGGGCACCCTCAAACTCGTTTTCTAACCACACAGGCTGTCCTGCGCCCAACTTGCTGTCGCCCCGGATGGGGCGACAGGCTGCGAGTGGCTGGGTGCAAAAGCGGATGTGAATGGCCGCATTCAACAAACCGCATGACTCTTTGAAATTAGCGATTTCAGGCTGGTCTGGACAATAGCCATCTGGGTCAACCACTCATGCAGCAGTCAACCTGAGGTGCTCCGTTTGGCTGATCTGGGTCCATGGAAAACGCGAGTTTTCACAGTGGCTGATCGCTGACCTCAGGACAAGTTGTTGCATTGGGTGGAAATTTCCTGCTCGACAAACACCCATGGCACGGTATGATTTACGTTGACGTAAACGTCAATCATCCTGTTACCGCCACGGAGACGCCCCATGACCGACTTGTCCGCCGAATTCAAGGCTTTGGCCGAATACCGCCCCACGAACAAGGTGCGTTTTGTCACTGCCGCCAGCCTTTTTGACGGCCACGATGCCGCCATCAACATCATGCGCCGCATCCTGCAGAGCATGGGCGCCGAAGTCATCCACCTGGGCCACAACCGCTCGGTGGACGAGGTGGTGACCGCTGCGCTGCAAGAAGACGCGCAAGGCATCGCCATCAGCTCCTACCAAGGCGGACACAACGAATACTTCACCTACATGACCGAGCTGCTCAAGGCCCGTGGCGGCGAGCACATTCAGGTGTTTGGCGGCGGTGGCGGCGTGATCGTGCCGTCCGAGATCCGCATGCTGGCCGAGCATGGCGTGCGCATTTTCAGCCCTGAAGACGGCCAAAAAATGGGCCTGGCTGGGATGATCGGCGAGATGGTCATGCGCTGCGACCAGGACATCAGCCCGCTGGCCCCCAAAACCGTGGCTGCGATTCAGGGCCACAGCGAGATGAATTGGCGTGCGCTGGCGCAGTTGATCACCGCTTTGGAAAACGACAAGGCCGATGCATCTGTGGTCAACGCCGTGCGCGAACAAGCGGCGCAAAAGAAAGTGCCTGTGTTGGGCATCACCGGCACCGGCGGTGCGGGCAAGTCGTCGCTGACCGACGAATTGATCCGCCGCCTGCGCCTGGACCAGGTCGATGCGCTGCGCGTGGCCGTGATTTCCATCGACCCCTCACGCCGCAAGAGCGGTGGCGCTCTGCTGGGCGACCGCATCCGCATGAACGCGATTTCACCTTGGTCACAAGGCCCACGCGTATTCATGCGTTCGCTGGCCACGCGTGACTTTGGCTCTGAAATTTCTGCCGCCCTGCCCGACGTGGTGGCAGCTTGCAAGGTGGCGGGTTTTGACTTGATCGTGGTCGAGACCTCGGGCATTGGCCAGGGCGACGCCGCCATCGTGCCGCATGTGGATGTGCCCATGTACGTGATGACGCCCGAGTTCGGCGCCGCCAGCCAGCTCGAAAAAATCGACATGCTCGACTTTGCCGAGTTTGTGGCCATCAACAAATTCGACCGCAAAGGCGCGAGCGACGCCCTGCGCGACGTGGCCAAGCAGGTACAACGCAACAAAGAAGCCTGGACCACACCGACCGAGCAAATGCCCGTGTTTGGCACCATGGCCGCCCGCTTCAACGACGACGGCGTGACGGCCCTCTACCAAGCCCTCAAGGCCCGATTGGCAGAGCTGGGCATGAAGACCACCGAAGGCCGTTTGCCTGTGGTCGGCGTGCGTTACAGCACCCACCAGAACCCGGTGGTGCCGTCTTCCCGCACCCGTTATCTGGCCGAAATCAGCGACACTGTGCGCGGCTACAAAAAGCGCGCCATCGACCAGTCGCGCTTGGCCCGCGAGATCCAGCAACTGCGTGCTGCGGCCCGCATGCTCGAAGTGGGCAAATCCGGTCGCGCCAAGGCCGCCGAAGCCGCCATTGACCTGGCCGTGAGCCGCGAACAAACCCAGGACCCCACCGCCCGCAAACTGCTGGCCCAGTGGCCCGACATGCAAAAAGCCTATGCGGGCGACGAGTATGTGGTCAAGATTCGCGACAAGGAAATCCGCACCGCACTCACCACCAAATCGCTGTCTGGCACCACCATCCGCAAGGTCGCGCTGCCCCAATACGAAGACGACGGCGAAGTGCTCAAGTGGTTGATGCTGGACAACGTGCCCGGCAGCTACCCCTACACCGCTGGCACCTTCGCCTTCAAGCGCGAGGGCGAAGACCCGACCCGCATGTTCGCGGGTGAGGGCGACCCCTTCCGAACCAACCGCCGCTTCAAGCTGGTGTCTGAGGGCCTGCCCGCCAAGCGCCTGTCCACCGCATTTGACTCGGTCACGTTGTACGGCAACGACCCCGACCTGCGCCCCGACATCTACGGCAAGATCGGTAACTCGGGCGTGAACGTGGCCACGCTCGACGACATGAAGGTGCTGTATTCGGGCTTTGACCTGTGCAACCCCACCACCAGCGTGTCGATGACCATCAACGGCCCGGCGCCCTCGATCCTGGCCATGTTCATGAACACGGCCATCGACCAGAACATCGACAAGTTCAAAGCCGAAAACGGCCGCGAGCCCACCGAAACCGAAGCCGCCAAGATACGCGAATGGGTGCTGGCCAATGTGCGCGGCACGGTGCAAGCCGACATCCTGAAAGAAGACCAGGGCCAAAACACCTGCATCTTCTCGACCGAGTTCTCGCTCAAAGTGATGGGCGACATCGCGCAGTTTTTTGTGCACCACGACGTGCGCAACTTCTACAGCGTGTCCATCAGCGGTTACCACATCGCCGAGGCTGGGGCCAACCCGATCAGCCAGCTGGCCTTCACGCTGAGTAACGGTTTCACCTTTGTGGAAGCGTACTTGGCGCGCGGCATGCACATCGACGACTTCGCGCCCAACCTGAGCTTCTTCTTCAGCAACGGCATGGACCCCGAGTACACCGTCATGGGCCGCGTGGCGCGCCGCATCTGGGCGGTGGCCATGAAAGAGAAATACGGCGCGAACGAGCGCAGCCAAAAGCTCAAGTACCACATCCAGACTTCGGGCCGCTCATTGCACGCGCAAGAGATCCAGTTCAACGACATCCGCACCACGCTGCAAGCGCTGATCGCGATTTACGACAACTGCAACAGCCTGCACACCAACGCGTTTGACGAAGCCATCACCACGCCCACCGCAGA
>JAIXOZ010000110.1 GCA_027486495.1 Comamonadaceae bacterium
GCCAGATCAAACGGGTTGGTGGGCGAGACCCAGCCGGCAAATACCGAACAAAAAAGACAGATGAAGGCGATGCCAGCCGCCACCATCGCCGTGGGCGATTGGCGGAAGCTGTAACCGACATCGCTGCCAAGCCAGCGTTTCAAGGCGTTCATGGATTACTTGATGCTGATGGATTTGAAGGGCATGGAGTTGTCACCGCGCTGCACCAAGGTCACTTTTTTGCTGGTGCCCCACGCCAGCGCTTGCTGGTGCAATGGCAGGTGGCCGATGTCGGCGTTGTGCAACTCAAAGACCTCTTTGATCATGGCGTTGCGCTTGGCCTGATCGGTTTCGCTCTGGATTTTCACAGTCAGTTCGTCGACCTTCGGGTTGCAATAAGCGCCCAGGTTGAACTGGCCTGTGCCCTTGTCGTCCACGCAACGCATCAATGCATTCAGGGCGTTGTGCGCGTCGTAGGTGCTGGGGGTCCAGCCCAGCAAATAGAAGCTGGTGTCGCGGCGCAAAATTTTCGGGAAATAGGTGCCCTTGGTCTCGGCCTTGAGGTTGATCTTGATGTTCACCCGTGCCAAGTTGGCGGCGACGGCTTCGCAGATCTGGCCATCGTTCACATAACGGTCATTGGGGCAGTTCATGTCCACTGTGAAACCCGTGGGGTAACCCGCTTCAGCCAGCAATTTTTTGGAGGCTTCTGGGTCAAAGGGCAAGCGCTTGTTCAGATCGGGGTTGAAGCCGTTGATGCCTGGGCCCACCATCAGTGCGCTGGGGTTGGAGGCGCCACGCATCACAGTGCGTTTGATGCCCTCAATATCGATGGCCTGGTAGAAGGCCTGGCGCACGCGCTTGTCCTTGAAGGGGTTCTTGCCCTTGACGCTCGAGTAGAGCAACTCGTCACGCTTTTGGTCCATGCCCAAAAAGATGGTGCGCAACTCGGGGGCCACCAAAGCGCGGGTGTTGGCACCAGCGTTGATGCGGGGCACGTCCTGCACCGGCACGGGTTCCATGATGTCGATCTCGCCCGACAGCAAGGCTGCGACGCGGGTCGGGTCGTTGGCAATGACCGAGAAGATGACTTCGTCCACGTTGCCTTCGATCTTGCCCCAGTAGTTGCCGTTGCGCACAAAGGTGGTGCGGATATTGGGCTGGCGCTCGCGCAGGCGGTAAGGGCCTGTGCCATTGGCGCGGAAAGAGGCGGCGTTTTCAATGCCCTTGCGGCGGTCCACCGGGCGTGTGGCTTGGTTGTCCTCGCACCACTTTTTGCTCATCATGAAGACGGTCGACAGCACGTTGGGCAAGATCGGGAAAGGGGCCTTGGTCTCGATCTCGATGGTGTGGCTGCCCACCTTGCGCACTTCCTTGATGTCGTTGGTGTTGCTGCGCATGTCCGAGCCTTCGCCCGCGGCGCGGTTCATCGAGAACACCACGTCATCGGCGGTGAAGGGCGTGTCGTCATGGAAGCGCACATTCTTGCGCAACTCAAAGCGCCACACGTTGGGCGAGGTCTGCTTCCAAGAGGTGGCCAGACCCGGTACAAACTTCAGATCCTGGCTCACGCCCACCAACGACTCGTAGACGTTGTTGGTCACGCTCAGTTGCAGCGATTCGTTGAGTGAATGGGGATCCATCGACAAGGCATCGCCCTGGTTGGCAATGCGCACGGTGGCGGCATTCGCCAAGCCCAGCGACATGGCCGACACCAAGGCAGTAGCCATCAAGGAACGGGAGAGTTTGGAAGTGCGCATAAAAGACTCCTGGGGTTGAAAGTGAGAGGTATTTAAAAGGTATGGACGTGTCAAACGGCTGAGCCGAGCGGCAAAGCTTGCTCGATCAGGCTGGCGTGCAAAGCCGCACCCAAAGGCAGGATGTCGTCATTGAAGTCATAGCGGCTGTTGTGCAGCGGGTGCGGCCCGGGGCCGTGTGGCAAGCCCTGACCGATGCGGATGTAAGCGCCAGGCTTGGCCTGGAGCATGAAAGAAAAATCTTCACCACCCATGCTGGGCAGCATGTCACGCCAGACCTTGTCTTCGCCCACCAAAGCCGCTGCCACATCGCAAGCGAACTGCGCTTCAGGCACCGTATTGACGGTGGCTGGATAGACGCGCTCGTAGGTCAATTCGGCCGAAGCCCCAAAGCCTTGCGCCACACCGTTGCACAAGGCACGCAAACGGTCTTCGATCTGGTCTTGCACGCGCTCGCTGTAGGTGCGCACGGTGCCCACCAAAGTGGCTTCGCCCGGGATCACGCTCATGGCACCGGGGTGACCCGCCTGCATGGAGCAGATGCTGATGACGGCTTGGTCAAAAGCCGACAGGTTGCGAGAGACCACGCTTTGCGCAGCCGTGATGATGTGGCCCGCCACGAGCACCGGGTCAACGCCCTGGTGCGGGCGGGCACCGTGCCCGCCTTTGCCGATGATGCGGATCTCGATTCGGTCCACCGCCGCCTGCATGGGGCCGGGAGTGATGCCAATCACCCCCAAGGGGGTTTCGGGCGAGTTGTGCTGGGCATAGACCTGCTCGCACGGGAAGCGCTCGAACAGGCCGTCTTGCATCATGGCGCGAGCGCCCGCATAGCCTTCTTCACCGGGCTGAAAGATCAGCACGGCTGTGCCGTCAAAGCGCCGTGTTTCGGCCAGGTAGCGTGCCGCGCCCATCAGCATGGCGGTGTGCCCGTCGTGGCCACAGCCGTGCATCAGCCCGGGCGTGCCCGACTTCCAGGTGCATTCGTTGTGCTCGGTCAGCGGCAGCGCATCCATGTCGGCGCGCAGGCCGATCATGCGGCCTGGGTTGTTGGCCGTGCGGCCCTGGCCATGCACCAAAGCCACCACACCGGTCTTGCCGATGCCGGTGTGGATGCTGTCCACGCCACAGACTTTGAGCATCTCGGCCACGCGAGCCGAGGTGTAGACCTCTTCAAAGCCCAGTTCGGGGTGGGCGTGCAGGTCGCGCCGAAAGGCCGTGAGTTCGGGGTGGAACTGGGCAATGCGAGCAAAAGCCGCGCCCCGTCCCAGCACCGATTGCAAAGAAGCGCCCATGCTCAATGCCCCCCGGGCTTGCCCACGCGCAGACGCGGGTCCACCACAAAGTAGAGCAAATCCACAATCAGGTTGATGACCACAAAGATCAAGGCGATGAGGCACAGGTAAGCGGCCATCACAGGAATGTCGGCAAAGGTCACCGCCTGGATGAACAGCAAGCCCATGCCAGGCCACTGGAACACCGTCTCGGTGATGATGGCAAAGGCAATGAGACCGCCCAGCTGCAGGCCTGTGATCGTCAGCACCGGCACCAAAGTGTTCTTGAGTGCGTGACCAAAGTGGATGGCGCGGTTGGACAAGCCCCGGGCGCGGGCGAACTTGATGTAGTCGGTGCGCAGCACCTCCAGCATCTCGGCACGTACGAGGCGCATGATCAGGGTGAGCTGAAAAACCGCCAGCGTCACGGCGGGCAGCACGATGTGGTGCCAGCCCTTGGCCGTCATCAAGCCACTCGACCACCAGCCCATTTGCACCACGTCACCGCGGCCAAAGCTGGGGAACCAGCCGAGCATCACGGCAAACACCAGGATCAGCAAAATGCCGATCAGGAAGGTGGGCAGCGACACCCCCAGCAAAGACACTGTCATGATGACTTGGCTGGCCCAGGTGCCCCGGCGCAAGGCCGCGTACACCCCCATCGGAATGCCAATGACCAAGGCCAAAGAGGCCGCCACCATCGCCAGCTCCAAGGTCGCAGGCAAGCGCTCGGCGATCAGGCGCGAGACTTTGGCACCCTGACGCAGGCTCAGACCAAACTCGCCTTGCACGGCATTGGCCAAAAAGTGGGCAAACTGAATAAAGAACGGCTGGTCCAATCCCAAGTCCGCCCGAAGCGCATCGATCTGCTCTTTGGTGGCGTCTTGCCCCAGTAAGAACACCACCGGGTCACCCACGTACTGAAACAACAAGAAGGCGATAAAAGCGACCGTGACCATCACGATCACGGCCTGGATCAGCCGCTGCAGGATAAAAGCGAGCATCAGTTGACCTTGATCAGGCGCCAATCGAGACGGTTGTCCGCGCGGTGTACCAGGTCAATGTTTTTCTTCATGGCCCAAGGAATCACCTGGTTGTGCAGGGGGATGTGTGAGACCGTGTCGTTTGAAAGCTGGAGACCTTCGGTCATCAAACGGTTACGCACAGGAAAGTCAGTCTCCGTTTTGATGCGGTCAACGATGTAGTCCATGCGGGTGTTGGTGTACCGGCCTACGTTGTAGTTGCCATCACCGCCTGAGCCCACCGTGCGGGTGAGGGACTGCAAGCTGTACAACGCATCAAAGGTTGGCACGCCCCAGCCCAGCATGTAAATACTGGCTTCGTAGCGCTGAATCATGGGGAAATAGGTCACCAAGGGCAAGGTCCGAAGCTTGGCCTTGACACCAATTTTGGCCCACATGCTGGTGATGGCCTGGCAGATTTCTTCGTCGTTGATGTAACGGTTGTTGGGACAGGCAAAGTCCACCTCAAAACCGTTGGGGTAACCCGCTTGTGTCAACAGGTTTTTGGCATCGTCAATGGAATAGGGAAAACGCTTGTTAACGCCCTCGGTCCAGCCGTCCACCTGGGATGCCACCAAAGCACCCGTGGGCTGAGACAAGCCACGCATGGTCACGCGGCTGATGGTGTTGATGTCAATGGCCTGGTACAGGGCCTTGCGGACTTTCACATCCTTCAGCGGGTTTTTGCCTTTGACGTTGGAGCCCGGCAATTCATCCCGGTGCTGGTCCATGCCCAAGAAAATGGTCCTGTTTTCCGCTCCATCCACCACCTTCAAGCTGGTGTTGCCGCGCAAACGGGGCAAATCAGAGGGACTGGGGTCCAGCACCAGATCCACCTCGCCCGTGAGCAAGGCAGCGATGCGGGTGGCCTCAGATTTGATGGGGGTGTAAATGATTTCGGTGACATTGCCCTCCATCTGTCCCCACCAGTTGGGGTTTTTGGCAAACACCATGCGTTGGTCTGGAACCCACTGCTTGAGGGTAAAGGGCCCTGTTCCCATGGCGTTGCGGTTGGCAAAGGTTTCTTGCGCCACATTCTTCAAATCCTTGGGCTCCACAGAGTTGTTTTTCTCAGCCCAGGCTTTGCTCATCATGCGCAGCTCAGTCATTTGGCGCAAGAGAACGGGATTGGGGCCTTTTGTAAAAACATCAATGGTGTGTGCATCGACCTTGACAATCCGATCAACACCCGTGACGTAAGGTGTGAAGTTGGATGTTTTGCTCATGGCACGGTTCAGAGAGAAGACAGCGTCATCGGCTGTGAAGTCTGAGCCGTCATGAAACTTGACGCCTTTTCTCAAATTAAATCGCAACTGAGAGGGCGTCACCAGGCTCCACGATGTCGCCAGCAAAGGTTCAACCTTGAATGTGCGGCTGTTGTAATAAACCAAAGACTCATAAACAGCCGCATGCAAGCCGTTTTGAAGGGCATTGTTCTGCGAATGGATATCCCAAGTCGAAATTTCACCTGCGCTGGCCCATTTGAAGGTTTTGGCTTGAACCGATGGGGCCATCAAGACCCCAGCCATCAACAAGGAAGCCGTCAAAAGTGTCGTACCAAAGGATGCAGATTTTTCAGTTTTCATTCAAGTCACCTCGTTCGTGGAGTTTCATGTTCAGAATTGCATACTATGCAACATTTAGGCCCACCTGTGAGGCAGGGAAATCCCCCAAAGATGCTGTCCCGCACCGGACTGGTGCATTCACTCCAAACGGATCGCGCCATACCAGGCGCGCGTAGTGCTGCGGGTGTTGTCCGTGTCGGTCATGATGGCCAGTCCCAGCAAGGCCCCGGGCGGCTCGCCAAAAGCCTTTTCAAAATCGGCCCGAATGTCGCGGCGGTAGCGCAGCCACTGCCCCACTCGCCCAGAGCCCGACTCGACGGCCAGCTTGCGGATGCGATCGGTTCTGGGGTTCACGATCACCGATTCGGCTGGGCAGTCGTTGCACCACACATACATCAGCGTGGCATAAGGCAGCGGCTCGCCGGTCAGGCTCAGCGTCAACTCGCTGAGCAGCTGGTTTTGTGTTGAAAAACGCTGTCTATCGCCTTCGAACACCAATATCAAACGCGCTGGGGAGTCTTCGGCTTCACGCTGGCGCATGTCCGCTGCGGCAATCAACTGGTCGACCTGCCAATCGAACTGCAATGCGCCCAATTGGTCTGGGGAGATGTGCAAAGCTTGCCTGAGCATGCTGGCCGACGAAGCTGCCTCGGCCAGCAAGGCATCGCGCGGGCCTTGCGGGGCGACCCGGTAGGCTGTGAGCAACTTGCCCGGCAAGCGCATGGCTTGCCACTGCGACTTGTCTTGTGCGCTGAAATGCAGCGGCAACTGGCGCAAGACCGGTGGTGGCTTTGGCTCTGATTCCGGACCTGACCAGCTGGCACAGCCGGACAAAAAAACGCCCATTAAAAGCCCTGCAGACAGTGTCCAACGGTCTTTTAGGGCGCTGCGTTTTATCATGGCGGGTCAAAACTTCATCAAGAGACCTCCATGTTAAATCGCCGTCACCTCGTTACCGCTGCCCTTTTGTCTGCAGGGCTTTACAGCAACGCCTGGGCGCAGCCTGCTTTCCCCTCCAAACCCCTGCGCATCGTCGTGCCTTTTGGTGCGGGCGGCGTGGCCGATTTGACAGCCCGTGCTGTGGCGCAGCAACTGTCCGTCAACCTGGGCCAGCCCGTTGTCATTGACAACCGGCCTGGCGCAGGCGGCATCGTGGCGGCCGAACTGGTGGCCAAGGCCGAGCCCGACGGCCACACCCTGCTGCTCATGTCCAACGGCACCGCCGTGAGTGCAGGCCTGTTCAAGTCATTGCCCTTCAACCCGCGCACCGACTTTGCCCCCGTTTCCCTGTTGGGCCTGTTTGACATCGCCATCGTGGTGCCCGAGTCCTCGCCCCACAAAAGCTTGGCCGAGCTGATCGCCTTTGGTCGCGCCAACCCGGGTCAGCTCAACATCGGCACCATCAACATTGGCAGCACCCAGCACCTGGCCGCCGAACTGCTGCGCACCCAAGCCAACCTGATCGCGCAAATCATTCCCTACAACGGCACACCCGCCGTCATCAACGCGCTGCGTGGCGGCCAAGTGGATGCGGTGGTGGAGATTTTGGGACCGCTCAAACCCCAAATCAACGCCAAGGCCGTGCGGCTGCTGGGCGTGATGGGCGCCAACCGCCCCAAAGACGAGCCCCAAGTGCCCGTGGTGCGTGAGTTACCGGGTCTGAGCAACTTCAACGTCTCGTCATGGAACGCCCTGGCCGCCCCGGGCAAAACACCGCAGGCCGTGGTCAAGCGCCTGAACGCTGAGGTCGTCAAAGTGCTGACCGATCCCGCCATGGTGCAGCGCCTGGCAGGTTTCAACGTGCAAGCGCAGTCCAGCACGTCAACCCAGTTGGCCAACTTGCTGGATGCGGACATCCAACGCTGGACAGAGGTCATTCAGAAAGCGGGCATCCCGAAGCAGTGAGGGCTGCTGGGCCAGGCCTTGAGGGTCATCAAAGTTGATCGATCTTCAGGCCTTGGCTGCGGACCACCTGCTTCCAAGCTTCCAAATCGCTGCGGATGAACTGCTCCATGTGCAGTAGGCCCGGTGGAGCGGGCTCAAGGGCATCGGCTTTGAGCCGGGCTTGTACATCTGGCATGGCGGTGATGCGTGTGATGGCCAGACTCAACCGCTCGACAATCTCCGAGGGGGTGCCCTTGGGTGCGACCAATCCAAAATAGTTCAAGGCCGTCAGATCTGCCAAGCCCTGCTCGGCCAAGCCCGGGACCTCTGGCAGCGCGGGATGACGCTTTGCCGTGGTCACGGCCAAGGGCTTGATGCGCCCATCGCGGACAAACGGCAACAAAGCCGGCACCGTACCCGTGAGCAGGTGAATTTGCCCCCCCATCATGTCTATCGTGGCAGGCGCGATACCCCGGTAGGGGATATGAACAATGGATATTTTCTGACGGGCTTTGAGCTGCTCCAACAGCAGGTGATTGATGCCCCCGGCCCCCGCCGAACCGTAATTGAGCTGGCCTGGACGTGTTCTGGCATAGGCCACCAACTCGGCCAGTGAGTTGACCGGCAAATCCTTTTTGCACGCCCACAGCAAAGGACCCTGAGCGACCATGCCAATGGGCGCAAAACTGCTGATGGGGTCGTAGCCAGCCGTTGGCAAAACAGCCGCCGCTGTGGTGAAGGGCGCTGCGACCAACAAAAGGGTTTGGCCATCGGCAGGGCTTTGTGCCACAAACTGTGTGCCAATGGCCCCTGAAGCGCCAGTCCGGTTTTCAACCAGCACATTCACCGCAAGCAAATCGGATAATTTTTGCGCCAGCAACCGCCCCATGGCGTCAGTGCCAGCCCCTGCAGCAAAAGGCACAACAATGCGAATGGGCTTTTCAGGGAATGCCCAAGCTCGCCCCATCTGGGCCAGCGACAAACTGCCGAAAGCGGCCTGCAAAAGCCATTGACGCCGTCCTGCTTGGTTCACGGTCATGTTGTGGTACCTCATCATTTTCAATCATCATGAAATCCGCCCGTGACCGTTTCATGACGCCCAGCGGCCTGGCCCGGCAAGCCCGAGCGGGGCATCCATCAGCAAAATGCGCCCAAGTGAGCTGGCCAAAACAAACGATGCCTAAGCTTTGCCTGAGCTCAGACCTCTTCTGCGCGGCGACGGAACAGCAGCAAATTCAACCGGTCTTTGCGGTCGGGCAGCCGACCCGCATTTCTGGCATTCAAGAATACACAGGCCAAGGCCAGCAAACGAATGCCCATCAGCACAGTGAATTGGGCGTTGGGGTGGCTGAGGCGGTAGGGATACAGGGAGAACAAATCGAGCAGCAAATTCACAATGCCCAGCAAGGTCAGCGCCGAAAAGACGATGCCCACATACCACCCGCGCACATAGGTCAGGATGAAACCCAAAATGATGAGCATGTACCAGCCGCGAACATACAAGTAGCCCGTCAAGAAGTCAGCGATCGATGGATCGGGGGACAGCTGGGCAGCGGCTTGTGATGGAAAGAAAAGCAACCACAGACCGTGAAAGCTGACCACCAGAATCAAAAACCAGCTTCTCAACGGGTAATAACGGTCCACACGGCGTGTCTTGCTGGTCCCCCAGCCTTCGATCAATGCTTCCAACTCTTGTGCGCTGACCAGCGGTCTGCCTTTTGTATCCATTTGGTATTTTTAGTCATTAAAAAAGCCCACCGTGTTGCCACGGTGGGCTTTTGATTTCACCGAGTCTCAAGCTGCCTGGCGGCAGCGTGGGATCAGAAAGTGTGGCTCAAAGCCAAAGTTGTGGCTTGGGCTTTGCGTGTAGCGGCAGTAGATGCAGCGCCGTCAGCCTTGTACTCGTTGGTGCCAGTGGCTGCAACGAGGGAAGTGCGCTTGCTCAAAGCGTAAACAGCGCTGATTTGGTTGCCAGACAGCTTCGCGTCGTCAGCAGCACCGGTGCCACGCTTATCCTTACCAGAGTAAGTGGAAGCACGCAAAGTGATGGCACCCATGGGCACAGTCACGCCGAAAGCGTTGAGGCTGGCGTCTGTACCGGTTGTTTTCACGCCAGCAGCAGTCGTCGACGAACCTTCACGGTTAACGTTGGCAAAGCCCAAAGTCGCCATGCCCAAGTTGTAGGAAACGCCAATCCACTGCAGTTTGGATTCTGCAGAAGATTGAGGGACTGCAGGAACTGCGGTAGCAGAAGCTTCAACGTTGCTCTTCAGCGTGTTTGTGCCAAAGCCGGCGCTCAGAGGGCCTGCAGCGTAGTTGATGCTGATGCTGGTTTGCTTGCTGTCTGCTTTACCTGTGGCACCTGTAGCGTTGGAATCGTTGCTGTTGTTGGCAATGGCCACGTTGGCGGTCACGCCGCTGAATGCAGGCGATGTGTACTGCAAGACGTTGTTGATGCGCTCGAAGTTGTGTGAATTGGTGTGCAGACCGTTACCGGCGGCACCAGTACCAGAGTTGGCTGTGCTCATGCCATAAGCACTACCCACCAAAGTGGCGGAACCAGTTTGTGTGAAGGCGTGGAAGCCAGCAGCAGCAGCAGGAATGAAGCGGCCAATATTCAAAGCACCGAAGTCACCGGCCAGTCCCATAGAACGCTGACGGTTACCAATGCCGGAATCAGAAGCATTGGTGGTGGAATCTGTAGAGTGAGCACCCGTGCCAGCGCCAGAGCCAGACACCAATACGAAGTTGGCTTTCAAGCCACCGCCCAGATCTTCAGTGCCGCTCAGTGTCACAGTTGATGTGGCCCAGGTGTTTGGGCTGGAAGTGCGTGTGCCTTTGACGGTGGTCAAAGCGCCGGGGGCACCCGTAGTGACTTTGCCGGTGCTCATAGGAGCAATTTCCAAGTTGCCGCTCAATGTGACGGTGGATTGTGCGAAAGCGGTGCCCGTAGCGGCTGCCAATGTAGCCAGAGCAGCTACATTTAAAACATTTTTTGCGAATAAAGGGTTATCATGGAATGCGTCACTCTGTATTTTTCTAGCCCACATGCCAGTCCGTCCACTTTTCGGTTTTCTGTGCGCCAGCCTTGACGACTTCCTGGTCGAGCCCCTGAACATCGTGGGTGTGTCGGGTCCGTCTGCCGTGGCGATTTTGGATGCGAACCAGCCGGTTTTTTACGTGGTCAGCCCCGAGGCGTGGCTGAAATTGTCGAGCCCCCATCATTTTCAAAACAAAAAAGAGCCAACAAGCGCCATCGACATCCAAGAGATGCAGGACGAGGACGAGGATGACCCTGTCTTGGCACCCCGTCCCCGGCGAACGGTCAAGCCAAGCTCAGGATTGACCGATTCGGTGTTGACGAAAGGGGCCATGCGGGCCAACAACTTTGATGTGTTGGCCGAGCAGTTGATTGAGCAAGAAAACCTGCGGGTTCAACGGGGGGAGTTGAGCGCGGCTTCGGTGGGCATCCTCAAAAACCGGCTCAACGCCCATGTGTTGCCGCATTTCAAATACATTCCGCCTTCGCAGGTCACACCCATGATGATGGACGCGTTTGTGAAGCGCTTGACCGACAGCCAGCTCAGCTCCACCACGGTGTCTCAATACCTTGTGGTGGTGCGCAAATTGCTCAAGCTGGCCATTCGGCACGGTTTTTTGCGCGAGGTGCCGGAGTTGCCCTCGGTCAAGGTGGCCAATCGGCCGCGTTCGATGTTGAGTTTGACGGAGTACGCGGCGGTGGTTCGAACGGCGCACCGTTTGTCGCGTTGGGGCAGCATTGCGCCTGAAATCAAGGCCTCCAACGGGCACCGTGAGCGGTTTTGGGTGCAGCCGCGCCATTTGAACTTGCCGCCCGACATGGCGTGGGCCATCCGGTTCATGGTCAACAGTTTTGTGCGCCCGGGAGATTTGCGCCAGCTCAAACACAAGCATGTGCAGGTGGTGCGCAGCTCCAGCGTGTATTTGCGCATGACCTTGCCACAAACCAAGAAACACGACGCCCCCATGGTGACCTTGCGGCCAGCGGTGCAGGTTTACGAAGCCGCTTTGGCCAAGGCACAGCGCGATGGCCATGGCGGGCCGGATGATTATGTGTTTTTGCCTGAAGAAAAAGACCGCAATTACGCTTTGGCGGTTTTGGGTTTTTGGTTCAAGTGGGTGATGCGCGAGGCGGGTGTGGCCTCAGAGGACGCGATGGGCCGCTTGCGCACGCTGTATTGCTTGCGGCACACCGCCATCATGTTTCGCTTGTTGTATGGCCAGGGCATCGACATGCTGACGCTGGCCCGCAACGCGCGCACGTCGGTGCAGATGATTGAGCGGTTTTATGCCTCGGCGCTGGATGGTGAGATGAACGTGGCCATGCTGCAAAGCAGGCGCACGTCCAAGTCCAAGTCCAAGTCCAAGTCCGAATCTTGAGGCGGTGCGGTGCGGAGGATCAGCCGGGTCTGATTTGCGCCTTGATCACGACCTCTTTCCAGCGTGCCTGTTCACGCGCCACAAAGGCGGCGTATTCGCTGGAGGGGCCACCACCGGGGATGGCGCTTTCAGCAGCGTTTTGGGCCACCACTTCGGGTGACTTGACGGCTTTGGCGCACTCTTGCTGAAGCTTCAAAAGAATATCGGGCGGCGTGCCTGCGCGGGCATGGATGCCGTACCACTGCACGGTTTCAAAGTCCTTGAAGCCCAATTCCTGCACGGTGGGCACGTCTGGCAAAACCGGGATGCGTTCGGTGGTGCCCACGGCAATGCAACGCAGTGCGCCGCTCTTGATGTGGGGCAAGAGTGCGGGTGTGCCCGCAGAAAACAGCTGGATGCGACCGGCCAGCACGTCGTTGAGGGCGGGGCCTGTGCCACGGTAGGGAATGTGGGTGACAAACATGCCGGTGGCCAGCTTGAGCGCTTCCATGGCCAGGTGGCCTGCGCTGGCGTTGCCAGCCGAGGCGTAGTTCAACTGACCGGGGCGGGACTTGACGTAGGCGATCAAGGATTTCAGGTCGGTGGCGGGCACGTCTTTGTGCACCACAAAGAGGCTGGGCACGCGCGACAGCAGGGTCACAGGCACAAAGTCCTTGTTCACGTCGTAGCCGCTGTCGGGGTAGATCAGGGGGTTGACCGCCATCAGGCCGATGTGGCTCATGACGATGGTGTAGCCGTCGGCGGGGGCACGGTGGAGTTCTTGCATGGCTGGCACACCGCCGCCGCCGCCTTTGTTGTCGATGACGAAGGACGCGCCCAATTGTTTGGTCAGTTGGGCCGCAATGCCACGGGCCACAATGCTGGAGGTGCCGCCGGGGGCGAATGGGATGATCCAGCGGATGGGTTTGTTGGGCCAGGCCGATTGGGCATGCGCCGAAACGCCCGTGGCCGCCAAGCCTGCAGCACCCATCCATTTGAGGTAGTCACGGCGGGCAATGAGAGGGGATTGTGGGTCTTGCATGTCTCTGAACTCGAGTTGTGAAAATGGAATGGGTATCAAACCAAAAAAACGGAAGTCTTTGAAGCGGGTTATTACGTATCAATGCTTCGTTGGCCTGCGAAATTGTCGCCAAAATGTCGGTGCCACGAGCAGCAACA
This sequence comes from Comamonadaceae bacterium, assembly GCA_027486495.1. Taxonomy (GTDB): domain Bacteria; phylum Pseudomonadota; class Gammaproteobacteria; order Burkholderiales; family Burkholderiaceae_C; genus Limnohabitans_A. The sequence goes on from JAIXOZ010000110.1 coordinate 13,059, forward strand.
CCGCCACCGCCATCAAACTGCCCGACAAGGGCCGAGGCCAGACTGTGCTGCGCTTGGGCAAAGCATGACGGCCATTCATGTCGGCAAGAACAAGCAAAGCCGATATTTTGGGTTTATTGGAAAAACTGATATATTGAAAATATTGGAGAATCCGATATGTTGCAAAAACTCAATACGGCAAATCAAGTGGGCCATTTGCTCTTGGCCAGCCGCAAAGCGCAATCCATCACGCAAGCTCAAGCTGCATCACGTTTGGGCATCAGCCAAGCCCGTTTGTCTGAGTTGGAACAGAACCCGGGTCGATTAACGCTTGAGCGCTTGCTCGTGCTGGTCAATGCCTATGGTTTGGAACTGGTCTTGCGCAGTCCCGCCGAAAAAACTGAAGCTCAGAGCAGCGAGTGGTAAGCCATGGGACGCCAATCACACAGCAGAGCGCTGAACATCTGGATGAATGGCGAGTTGTTGGGCCAGTGGACTTTGTTGAGCAATGGCACGCACGAACTGACCTACGCCGAAAGCTGGCACAGCTCTTTGGCGGTGAGGCCACTTTCCTTGTCTTTACCCATGACAGGACACGCCTTGCGAGGCCGGATGGTTGAACACTATTTTGACAATCTTTTGCCAGACAGCATCGAAATTCGGCGGCGCGTACAAACCAACTTCAGAACGCCCAGCACCCATGCATTCGACCTTTTGAGCGCCATTGGCCGTGACTGCGTGGGGGCCGTGCAGCTGCTTCCCATCGACATGGAGCCCGAAGCTTGGGACGTGATCGAAGCGCAGCCGCTCAGTCCGTCCGAAATTGAACAATGGCTGAGCCGAGTGGTCACGCCAGGCCACCCGATGGGCGGAAATGATGAAGAGAGTTTCCGTATTTCATTGGCCGGTGCACAAGAAAAAACAGCATTGACTTGGCATCAGGGCCAATGGTGCAAGCCGCATGGGGCCACACCCACCACGCACATTTTCAAGTTGCCCATGGGACTGGTCGGCAATCGGCAAGCCGACATGACAAGCTCGGTCGAAAATGAATGGCTTTGCGCACAGTTGGCAAAAGCGGTTGGTTTGCCCGTTGCCTCATGTGAAATCGGACATTGGGGTGCCCAAAAGGCACTGGTGGTCGAACGTTTTGACCGACGGTTGTCAGCCAGTGGTACCCATTGGCTGCGCTTGCCGCAAGAAGACTTCTGTCAAGCGATGGGCCTGCCCAGTCATTTGAAATACCAAGCCGAAGGTGGCCCCGGGCTGGGTTCATTGGCGGCGCTGTTGCGCACTTCGAGCAACAGCGCAGGCGATCTGCGCACCTTGTTCGAGTCTCAGCTGTTTTTCTGGATGCTGGCCGCCACCGATGGTCACGCTAAAAATTACAGTCTCTTCCTCTTGCCTGGAGGGGCACATCGGTTGACGCCGCTTTATGACATCTTGTCCGCTTGGCCCATTGCAGGCACTGGGGCTCAGCAAGTGGCGCAGGAGAAGTTGAAAATGGCCATGGCCTTGCGGGGAAAAAATCTGCACTACCACGTCAAAACCATTCAGCCCCGCCACTTTCTTGACACCGCCAAACGAGAGGGCTATGCCGAGATGGAGGGCAGCATGCACCGTTTGGCAGCAGGGATGCCCGCAGCATTGGAAGAAGTCGCCAAACAGCTGCCGAATGATTTTCCGCAGGCACTGTTTGACAAGGTGGCCAAGGGCGTATGGGCCATGAGCCGCCGCCTGCAATCCGGAGAATGATGTCGATGCTGAGATGAACATGGTCATGCTTCAAAGCATGGCGCAGGATCTGGCCCAACATGCGAAGCATGTAGCCGATTAGTCTACCGAGCCCGTGGATCTTCGCGCTCAGCGTGCCCGCCAGCGCTTGAACAAGGGCGGCACGATCAGCAGCAACACCGCCACCGCCATCAAACTGCCCGACAAGGGCCGAGTGAAGAAGGTGGACCATTCGCCTTGGCTGATGGTCAATGCCTGTCGCATGGACTGCTCGGCCATGGGGGCCAAGATCAGGCCCACGATGAGGGGTGCGGCCGGAAAGTCAAAGCGCCTCATCAAATAGCCCAGCAGGCCAAAGACAAACAGCAGGCCGACGTTGAAGACCGAATTGCCAGCGCCGTAAACGCCCGCAGTCGAGATGACGATGATGCCCGCGTAAAGCCAGGGCGGCGGGATCTTGAGCAGCTTGACCCACAGGCTCACCAAAGGCAGGTTGAGCACCAGCAAGATGACGTTGCCAATGTAGAGGCTGGCGATCAGGGTCCAGACCAGACCGCCTTGTTGGCTGAACAGTTGCGGACCGGTCTGGATGCCGTAGCCCTCAAAGGCCGACAGCATGATGGCGGCCGTGGCCGATGTGGGGATGCCCAAGGTGAGCAAGGGCATCAGCACCCCCGCAGCGGCGGCGTTGTTGGCAGCTTCGGGGCCCGCCACACCTTCGATCGCGCCATGGCCGAATTCTTCGGGGTGTTTGGAGAGTTTTTTCTCGGTGTAATAAGACAGCAGCGTGGGCAATTCGGCCCCGCCTGCAGGCATGGCACCAATGGGGAAACCAAAAAACGCGCCACGAAACCAGGCTTTCCATGAGCGAGCCCAGTCTTTTTTGCTCATCCACAGGCTGCCCGAGAGTTTCATGACTTCGCCGCCTTTGGACTCACGCCCTTGCCAGGCCAGGTAGAGTGCTTCGCCCACGGCAAACAGGCCCACGGCGGCGACAGTGACTTCGATGCCATCGAGCAATTCGGGGCGGCCAAAGGTAAAGCGCGGTTGACCCGTTTGCAGGTCGATGCCGACCATGCCCAGCAGCAGGCCCAGACTGAGGGCCACCAAGCCGCGCAGCATGGAGTTGCCCAGCACGGCGGACACCGCCACCAGCGACAGCACCATGAGGCTGAAGTATTCGGCTGGGCCAAAGGCCAGCGCCGCATCGACGACCAGAGGCGCAAAAAAGGTCAAGGCCAAGGTGCCAATGGTGCCTGCCACGAAGCTGCCGATGGCCGCTGTTGCCAGGGCTTGGCCAGCGCGCCCGCGCCGGGCCATTTTGTTGCCTTCGAGCGCGGTGACCACGGCCGCCGATTCGCCCGGGGTGTTGAGCAAGATGGAGGTGGTCGAGCCGCCATAGGCTGCGCCGTAGTAAATGCCCGCGAACATGACGAACATGCTGGTGGCGGGCACATGGTAGGTCAGGGGCAGCAGCAATGCGATGGTCAGCGCCGGGCCAATGCCCGGCAACACGCCCACCAGCGTGCCGATGAAACAGCCCACAAAGCCCCACATCAAGGTGGTGGGTTGCAAGGCGATGGCAAAGCCGCCCATCAGGGCGTCAAAAGCTTCCATGGGGTGTCCGTTGGGGTTAAGCGTTGAGCATTCGGAGTTGAGGCTTCAGGATCCAGCCCACCTGAGGAGGGCTGGATTCAAAACAACCAGGGCAAAGCCGGGCCCAGGCCCACGCCCAGCAAGCGGGCGAAAACAAACCAGAACACGCTGGCAATCAGCCCGCAAATGAGCCCCGATTTGCCGTTAAAAGGCGCGTCAAAAGCGCGGGCGATGCACATGCCGCACAGCGTGGCTGGCAGCACAAACCCCAGGGGAATGACCAGCACGATGAAGACCACCCCACCGCCCAGCAAGCTGAGCATGCGGGTGGTCGCGCCGGGCAGGGCTTCCTGCCCTTCGTCCAGGCTCTGGTCTACCTGCTGGCCGCGCCAGGCGCTCCAACCGTACAGCAGCGCCACCAGCGTGAGCGCCGCCACGATGGCCGCTGGCGCCAGCACCGGGCCCACGGTCATCTGCATCAGTGACTGCGGAATGACCGTGAGCTGCCAGGCGGCCACGCCGCACACGGCCAGCAGCAAAAGAGCCAGGCGCAAAGGCGTCATGCCAAGCCCAGTTCTTTCATGAGCACTTCCTTTTCGGCGATGTCTTTGGCCAGATCGCGCTCAAAGGGGCGCTCGGTCATGAAGGCGTTGGTCCATTTGCGGGTTTCGAGCTCTTGCTTCCAGGCGGCCGATTGGCTCAGGCGGGTGACAAAGTCAATCAAGCCGTTGCGTTGTGCATCGCTGATGCCGGGGGCGGCAAACACACCGCGCCAGTTGGACTCGGACACGTTGATGCCCAGTTCGTTCAACGTCGGGACGTTGACGCCGGGAATGCGGCTCTTGCCCGAGACGGCCAGAGGGATCATCTTGCCGGCCTTGATTTGCTCTTCAAACTCGGAGTAACCAGAAATACCCGCCACCACTTGGTTGCCCAAAATGGCCGCATTGGCGGGGCCACCGCCAGCAAAGGCCACATAAGCGGCTTCGCGTGGGTTCTTGCCCAGCGCTTTGATCAGCATGCCCAAAATCAGGTGGTCGGTGCCACCCGCGCTGCCACCGGCCACCGAAACGGCCTTGGGGTTGGCTTTGATGGCCGCTTCGAGCTCTTTCCAGGTTTTGATCCTGCCTGCTGCAGGCACGACGATGACACCGGCCTCTTCGGTCAAGCGCGCGATGGGGGTGACGTTTTTGATGGTCACGGGGCTCTTGTTGGCGATGCCCGCACCGATCATGACCGAGCCGCCCACCATCAGGATGTTGCCCTGGCCTTTGCGCTGGTTCACAAAACGGGGCAGGCCGACCATGCCACCTGCACCTGGAACGTTTTCAAACTGCATGTTGCCCACCAGGCCAGCGGCTTTGGCCGCGCGTTCGATCGAGCGGGCGGTGCCATCCCAGCCGCCACCCGGGGCAGCGGGCACGAACATGCTGAGCGTGTCAAACATGGGTTTGCCTTGCGCCCAAGCGGGCAGGGCCAAGGTGGCACCAGCGGCAGCGCCGAGGGCCAGGAAGTCGCGTTTGGAAATGGACATGCAGGTCTCCTGTGTAAAAATCAAAAAGCCACTGCCGCGCAGGTGACTTGGGGCAGATGGCACGATTTTGGTGCCAAGCTGGGCGTCAAGCTGTCAAGTACCTGTCAAATCCATGTAGTGAATACCCTCAATCACCCGATGACCCCCCGAATTTTGTTGGTGGAAGACACGCCCGACATTGCCTTGTGGCTGGGCACGGCCTTGCGCCAGGGGGGTATGAGCGTGGAATTTGCCACCGATGGCCATGCGGCCGAGCGCTGCTTGCAGGCGGGGCACGGCTTTGATGCGGTGCTGCTGGATTTGCAGCTGCCGGGGCCAGACGGCCTGAGCGTGTTGCAAGCCTTGCGTGCGCGGGGTGATGCGGTGCCGGTGCTCATTTTGACGGCGCGCGCCAGCGTGCCCGACCGGGTGCTGGGCCTGAACATGGGCGCTGACGATTACCTGCCCAAGCCTTTTGACCTGAGTGAGCTCGAAGCCCGCTTGCAGGTTTTGCTGCGCCGCCACGGCCGTGTCAAAGCCAACGCTTTACGCTTTGGACCGCTGGAGATGCAGCCGGAAAACGGCTGTGTGCAATTGCACGGTCAGGTGTTGGCGCTGACGCACCGCGAGTCTGCAGCGCTGCGTGTGCTGCTGTCTTCGCCGCAGCGCACGGTGAGCAAAGAGCAACTGCACAACGAGGTGTTTGCCGACGAGGCCGCCGGGCTGGAGGCGGTGGAGGTGCTGATTTACCGTTTGCGCAAAAAGCTCGAATCTTCTGCGGCATCCCAGCGTGGGTCTGCCGACGTGGTGATCACCACCTTTCGCGGCATGGGCTACATGCTGACTTCGCCATTGGGCAAAGCATGACCCCATCCCCTGTAGATTCGTCCCGATGAAGTTGACATGTCAGCGCAGCCCCTGTTTTACTGATCTCGGGGAAGTATCTTGTGATCCCGGGCGAAGACCCAGGATCCATCTCCCATCCTTGCACTTTGCAAACGGCGGTAAAAAGCCATGGATCCCGGATCAAGTCCGGGTTGACAAACAAGAGAAGTCCGGGATGACAGATAAAGGTAGTCAGGGATGACGGATACAGGTAGTCCGGGATGACGAAAGCTACAAATTCTCCCCAACATTTTCAAGCCCCACTGGGCAGGACCCATCAGGTTCGAGCGGTGGCGTCGCTGCGCAGGCGTTTGCTCAGTTGGATCTTGCTGCCGCTGGCCGCGTTGATCGGCGTCAACGCCTGGGTGGCCTATGGCAACGCGGTGCAAGCGGCCAATGAGGCCTATGACAGATCCCTGTACCTGGCTGCGCGCACCTTGGCCGAGGAGCTGACCTGGCGCGATGGTCGACTGCAGTTGGATGTGATGAAGGCTGCGGGCTACTTGTTTGAAAACCACACCGGCTCACGTTTGTTTTACAAAGTCTCCACCCCCGGCGGCCGTTGGCTGGCGGGGGTGGCCGCTTTGCCCGATGCGCCGCAGCGCGTGCAGTCGGCCGTGAAGTACTTTGCCCTGGTTCAGTTTGACGATGGGGTGTACCTGAACCAACCCGTGCGTCTGGCGCAGCTCACGCACGTCATGGAAGACGCGGGCCTGGGTGATCCGCTGATCAAGATCACCGTGGCCGAAACCATGGAGGCGCGTCAGCAATTGATTCAACACATTTTGTGGGACACCTTGGGCAGCCAGGGCTTGTTGCTGTTGGCTGCGGCGGTCTTGGTCATCTGGGGTGTACAGCGCGGTATTCGGCCGCTGGAGGCTTTTCGCCAGCAACTGGCGAGCAAGGCCGATGACGACTTTTCGCCCATTCAGCCGCCGGACTTGCCCCGCGAATTGCGGCCCCTGATCGAGACCCTGAACAGCTATCTGGACCGATTGGGCCGCTTGATCGACATCCGCAAACGCTTTTTGGACAACGCCGCGCACCAACTGCGCACGCCCCTCACGGCCCTGAAAACACAGCTGGCGCTGGCCCAGCGCAATGCCGAGCCCGAACAGGCGCAGGCCTTGCTGTCTGCGGCCCGGCAAACCACCGACGACGCCGTGCGCCTGACCGAGCAACTGCTGACCATGACGCGGGTCGAGCATGCCCGCGAAATGCACAGCCCGCAGAGTGTGGACCTGGTGGCGCTGGCCCGGCGCGTGACACAAGAGCATTTGATGCGTGCCCACCAGCTGGGCGATGACCTCGGGCTGGAGGCGCAGGTGGCGCAATGCGAGGTGCAAGGCGTGGACCTGTTGCTGCACGAGGCTTTGAGCAACCTGATCGACAACGCCATTCACCATGGCCCTGTGGGCACACACATCACAGTGCGGGTGGGGGAGACATGGCTGGAGGTGGAGGACGACGGCCCGGGCATCGCAGCTGAGGACCAGGTCCATGTGTTCGAGCGTTTTTACCGTGCCGCGCCTTCGGGTGTGAGTGGCAGCGGCTTGGGTTTGGCGATCGTCAAGGAGATCGCCAGTCAGCACGGCGCGGTGCTGCGTGTGAGTAGCCCCTTGGACAATGGGCGGGGGACGCTGATTCGGATGGCCTGGTCTGCAAGCTGATGTCGCGTCAAGGCAGCAGCTGACTCAGGTGTAACGCTTGCTGCTCAGGTTTTTCTTCATGTCACGCAAAGACGCTTGCAGCGATTCGCCGATGCGCAGGGCCACGGTGGTGGCCAAAATGTCGATGATCAGCAGGTGCAGCAAGCGCGAGACCATGGGGCTGTATTTGTCGTAGCCCTCGGGGTGGTCGGCTGTGAGGTGGATGTGCCCGGCGCTGGCCAGAGGCGAGCCGCTGGTGGTGATGACGATGGTTGTGGCGCCTTGCTTTTTGGCAATGTCGCAGGCGTCCATCAGGTCACGCGTGCGGCCCGAGTTGGAGATGATCACGGCGCAGTCGCCAGGTTGCAGCATGGATGCGCTCATGACCTGCATGTGGCCGTCGCTGTAGGCGATGGCGTTGACACCCAGGCGAAAGAATTTGTGCTGCGCGTCTTGCGCCACGATGCCGGAGTTGCCCACGCCATAAAACTCGATGCGGCGGTTGGTTTTTTGCGTGGCCACCAGGGCTTGGGCTGCGTGTTCCAACGCAAAAGAGCTGGCGTCGTTGCGGTACTTCAAAAACGCAGCCACGGTGTTGTCGATCACCTTGACCGCGATGTCGCTGGTCTTGTCGTCCGCGTCCACGCTGCGGTGGATGAAGGGCACGCCTTCGCTCACGCTGCCGGCCAGCTTGAGCTTGAAGTCGGACAAACCGTCGTAACCCACACTGCGGCAAAAGCGAACCACGGTGGGTTTGCTCACGTGGGCGCGGTCGGCCAACTCGGTCACGGGCAGCTTGGCAAAGGCTCGGGGGTCGGCCAGCACCAGTTTGCCCACGCGTTGCTCAGCCGGGGCCAAGGAGGGCAAGGAGGCTTTGATTCGGTCGAGCATGGCTAAATTCCTTGTCAGATTTCTTCGGACCAGCAAAAGCTGTCACGGGCAATCATGGCGCTCGATGCGCTGGGGCCCCAGGTGCCCGCGGCGTAGGGGCGTGGGCCGGTGGGGTCGTTTTCCCAGTGTTGGAGGATGGGCTCGACCCAGCGCCAGGCTTCTTCTTGTTCGTCGCTGCGCACAAACAGGTTCAGGCGGCCGTCCAACACGTCGAGCAGCAAGCGCTCGTAGGCGCCCACGCGTTCGCTGCCAAAGCGTTTGTCAAAGTCGAGGTCCAGGTGCACGGGGCTCAAAGTCGCGCCGCCGCTGCCTTGGCCGCGCTTGCTTTGGCCTTGGGCAAAAAGGTGCAGCTCCAGCCCGTCTTTGGGTTGGAGGTGGATCACCAATTTGTTCACCTGGCCCACCGGACTTTTGAAGATCTCGTGCGGCGTGGGGCGAAAATTGATCTGGATGTGTGCCTCACGCGAGGCCATGCGCTTGCCAGTGCGGATGTAAAAGGGCACGCCCGCCCAGCGCCAGTTGGCGATTTCGGTGCGCAGGGCCACAAAGGTTTCGGTGCAGCTGGCGGCATTCACGCCGGGTTCATCGCGGTAGGCGGGCACGGCTTTGCCTTCCACGTTGCCGGCGTTGTATTGCCCGCGAATGACATGTTGGCTCAGGGTCTCGGGCGTCCAGCGTTTGAGGGCGCGCAGCACTTTGAGCTTTTCGTCTCGGATGGCGTCGGCATGCGCGTTGATGGGCGGCTCCATGGCGATGGCGCACAGCAGCTGCAGGGCATGGTTTTGCACCATGTCGCGTAAAGCGCCGGTGGTCTCGTAAAAACCGCCGCGTTTTTCAACGCCCAGCTCTTCGGACATGGTGATCTGGATGTTGGCGATGTGCTCGCGCCGCCACAAAGGCTCAAACAAGGCGTTGCCAAAGCGCATGGCAAACAGGTTTTGTACGGCCGGTTTGCCCAGATAGTGGTCGATGCGGAAGATCTGTTGCTCTTTGAAGGCGCGGCCTACCGTCACGTTGATCGAGCGGTTGGAGGCCAGATCGTGGCCTAGCGGTTTTTCCAGAACGATGCGGGTTTTGGCCGTGTTGAGGCCATGGGCGGCGAGTTGTTCACACACCGTGGTGAACAGGCTGGGCGCGGTGGACAGGTACATCACGACGCTGTCGGTCTCGCGCTCGGCCAGGCGTTCGGCGAGCGTTGCGTAGGAAGCGGGCTGGGACAGGTCCATGCGCACGTAGCAGAGCATGGCGGCAAAGCGGGCGAACTCTTCAGGCTTGGGCCGCTTGTCGCCCTCGACCTGTTCGAAGCGCGACTGGATTTGTTGGCGGTACTGTTCGTCGCTCATCGCGTCTCGGCCCACGCCGATGATGCGCCCACCCTCGGGCAAGGTGTCGTGGCGAAAGGCCTGAAACAGTGCGGGCATGAGTTTGCGCCAGACCAGATCGCCTGTGCCGCCGAAGAAAACCAGATCAAAAGCCATGTTGTTCTTGAGTTACATGAAAATTGGTTTGTAATGTAACTTTGTTTCATCGATAATTCAAGTCTATTTTGACAAAGCCCCTATGAGCCAACTCGACGCCCTCAAACAATTCACCACCGTGGTGGCCGATACCGGCGACTTCAAACAATTGGCCCAGTTCCAGCCAAGAGATGCGACGACCAACCCGTCCTTGATCTTGAAGGCCGTGCAAAAGCCCGAATACGCGCCCCTGCTGGCCGAGGCTGTGGCCGCGCACCGGGGCCAGCCACTGGACGTGGTGATGGACCAGCTGTTGGTGCGTTTTGGCTGTGAGATTTTGCAGACCATTCCCGGCCGCGTGTCGACCGAAGTCGATGCCCGTTTGAGCTTTGACACGGCCGCCACCGTGGCACGGGCGCGCCGCATCATGGCGCTGTACGAGGCGCAGGGCATTGCCCGCGAGCGCGTGCTGATCAAGATCGCCTCGACCTGGGAAGGCATTCAGGCTGCGGCCGAGCTGGAGCGCGAGGGCATCCGCTGCAACTTGACGCTGCTGTTTGCGTTTTGCCAGGCGGTGGCGTGCGGCCAGGCCAAAGTGCAATTGATATCGCCTTTTGTGGGGCGCATTTACGATTGGTATAAAAAGAGCGCAGGCGCTACTTGGGACGAAGCGGTCATGTCAGGTGCGAACGACCCCGGCGTGCAGTCGGTGCGGGCCATCTTCAACCACTACAAAAAGCACGGCATCGCCACCGAGGTGATGGGCGCGTCATTCCGCAACATGGGCCAGATCACGGCGCTGGCCGGTTGCGATTTGCTGACCATCAGCCCTGAGTTGTTGGCCCTGTTGGCCGCGACCAATGCGCCTTTGGGCCAGGCTTTGGATGCCGCTGCGGCCCAGGCCATGGACCTGCCCACAGCGAGTTACGACGAAGCCTCGTTCCGCCTGGCCCTGAACGAAGACGCCATGGCCACCGAGAAACTGGCCGAAGGCATCCGCGCTTTTTGCGCCGATGCCGTAAAACTTGAAGAATTGATGAAAAAAGCCTGACATCTCCCCCTCAGGAGCGCACCCGTGCGCGATGACCCGTGAACAACGTTCACCTCAATCGCCCACAGGGGGGCTCCTCCAAAAAATGACCTCGATTTCGACATCCGCTTGTCTGCTTGAAAGTCCTCATGCGTTGTGACCAAACCCCGGCCTGGAAGGCCTTGACTGACCATGCAACCCAGACCTCGGGCTTTGATTTGCGCCAAGCGTTTGTGGCGGATGCTGACCGTGCGTCCAGGCTGAGCCAGACCGCCCCCCATGTCTTTGCCGACCTGTCCAAAAACCACACCAACGCCGCCACCGAAGTGTTGTTGATCGAGTTGGCCCGGCAAACTGGCCTCGCCGCGCACCGCGATGCCATGTTCCTGGGTGAGCCCATCAACAACACCGAGGGCCGCGCGGTGATGCACTGGCTGTTGCGCCAGCCCGAAGGCTCTTTGGAGGGTGATCTGGCTGCATCTTTGAAGTTGGTGCACGACACCCTCAAGCCCATGCTGGCCTATGCCGAGCAGATCCGCGCCGATGCGCAGATCACCGATGTGGTGAACATCGGCATCGGTGGCTCGGACTTGGGGCCGCAAATGGCCGTTCTGGGGCTGCAAGACTTCATGATCCCCGGCAAGCGTTTGCATTTTGTGTCGAATGTGGACGGGCATGAACTGTCGGCGGTGCTGAGTGGCCTGAAGGCCGAGAACACGCTGTTCCTGATCGCGTCCAAAACCTTCACCACCATCGAGACCATGACCAACGCCCGCTCGGCGCTGGCCTGGTTCAAGGCCCAGGGCGGCGGTGATGTGTCGCGCCACTTTGCGGCGCTGACCACCAACGTCTCGGCTGCGGCTCAAATGGGCATCACCACCACCTTCGGCTTTTGGGACTGGGTGGGTGGGCGTTACTCCGTGTGGTCGGCCATTGGCTTGCCTGTGGCGATTGCCATCGGTGCGCTGGGCTTCAAAGACTTGTTGGCCGGAGCGCATGCGATGGACCAGCATTTCCAATCAGCACCCTTTGAGGCCAATTTGCCGGTGCGCCTGGGGTTGTTGGACGTCTGGTACCGCAACTTCCTGCAATACAGCAGCCGCTCCATTGCGCCGTATCACAGTGCCTTGCGCCGCTTGCCTGCGTATTTGCAGCAGCTGGAGATGGAGAGCAACGGCAAGCGTGTGGACCGCAACGGACGGGCGCTGCCTTATGGCACTTCCCCTGTGTTGTGGGGGGAGCCTGGTACCAATGGGCAGCACGCGTATTTCCAGATGCTGCACCAGGGCACGGATGTGGTGCCCGTGGAGTTCATCGCTGTGAAAAAGCCCACGCACAACTTGGACGACCACCACGAACTGCTGCTGGCCAATGTGATCGCGCAGGCGCAGGCACTGATGCTGGGCCAAGCCGATGAAGGGGGGCACAAGCACTTTCCCGGCAACCGGCCCAGCACCTTTTTGCTGCTCGATGAACTCACGCCCGCCAGCTTCGGCGCGCTGGTGGCCTTGCAGGAGCACCGTGTGTTTGTGAGCGGCTCGGTTTGGGGCATCAACAGCTTTGACCAGTGGGGGGTGGAGTTGGGCAAGGTGCTGGCCAAAGACATCCATGCCCGCATGGCCTCGGGCGATACGGTGGGCCTGGATGCTTCAAGCGCCGCCTTGTTGCAGCGTGTGCGCCCAGGCTAAGCCTTGCTCGAACGGATCACCCGGGTGGTGCGCCCGTCCTGATCACCCCCGCATCGTCATCCTGAGCTTGTCACCCCGGGCTTGTCACCTCGGGCTTGTCACCTCGGGCTTGACCCGGGGTCCATCTTCCGGCTCGTTGGCGCCCCAACACGAACCCCTGCGCCCGAGCATCAAGACATGCACAGGCCCATGCCGAGATGGTGAAAAAACACCCCGGTATGGCGCACGTCGAGTCTTGCATGGCGCATGTGGACCCCGGTCAAAAAGGAGCCATCGTCTGGACCTTTAACCGCGCAGGCCGCTTTGAATTTGCCTGCCTGATCACCGGCCATTTCGAAGCGGGCATGATGGGCCGCATCACCGTCAAGTCAGGGATCTCCACCATGAAAAATGCCCAACTCACCACCTTGCCTCGGCGGCATTGGTTGACCGCTGCCGCCGTGTTGGCCCTCACCGGTTTTGAGCGCACCGCGCTGGCGCAGGCCACCACAGTGCAGGTTTGGAAAGACCCCAACTGTGGCTGCTGCCATTTGTGGGTGGAACACCTGCAGGCCAGTGGCTTCAAGGTCGAGGTGCGTGACGTGGGCAACACCGCAGCCCGCAAGCGCTTGGGCATGCCCGAGCAGCTCGGCTCCTGCCACACCGCCAGCGTGGGCGGCTACGTGATCGAGGGCCATGTGCCCGCTGCCGACATCCACCGCCTGCTCAGGGAGCGGCCTGTGGCTTTGGGCCTGTCGGTGCCGGGCATGCCCATCGGCAGCCCCGGCATGGACGGACCCGAGTACAAAGGCCGTCAAGACGCCTACGACGTGCTGCTGGTGCAAAAAGATGGCAGCACAAAAAGCTATCAGCGTTACCCAGGTCAGCGCCGCATGGCGCAGGTCTGAGTCTTGCAGGCTTGGCGCCCATGAAAAAAGCCCCGCAAGGCTTTCACGCCGCGGGGCTTTGAGGGTCATGGACCCCGGGTCAAGCCCGAGGTAACAGAGATGGCAGGGGTCTTCTACCAAATCCTTTTGACCGGCTTGGCACTTACATGCCCATGCCGCCCATACCACCCATGCCGCCCATGTCAGGCATGCCACCGCCGCCAGCGCCGGACTCGTCCTTCGGGGCTTCGGAGATCATGCACTCTGTGGTGAGCATCAAAGAGGCCACAGACGCTGCGTTTTGCAAAGCAGTGCGTGTCACTTTGGTGGGGTCCAGAATGCCCATTTCGATCATGTCGCCGTAGGTGTCGTTGGCCGCGTTGAAGCCAAAGTTGCCTGTACCAGCCATGACCGCATTGACCACCACCGATGGCTCGCCGCCGGCGTTGTACACGATCTCGCGCAAAGGCGCTTCGATGGCTTTCAACACCAGTTTGATACCGGCGTCTTGGTCAGCGTTGTCGCCTTTGATCACGCCAGCGGCTTGACGTGCGCGCAGCAAAGCCACGCCACCACCAGCCACAATGCCTTCTTCCACAGCAGCGCGGGTGGCGTGCAGGGCGTCTTCAACGCGGGCTTTCTTTTCTTTCATTTCGACTTCGGTGGCAGCGCCAACCTTGATCACGGCCACACCGCCAGCCAACTTGGCCACGCGCTCTTGCAGCTTCTCGCGGTCGTAGTCAGACGTGGCTTCTTCGATCTGCACACGCACTTGCTTGACGCGGGCTTCGATGTCGATCGCAGCGCCAGCGCCGTCGATGATGATGGTGTTTTCTTTGCCCACTTCGATGCGTTTGGCTTGGCCCAGATCGGCCAAAGTCACTTTTTCGAGGGTCAGGCCCACTTCTTCAGCGATCACTTTGCCGCCGGTCAAGATAGCGATGTCTTCCAACATGGCTTTGCGACGGTCACCAAAGCCAGGAGCCTTGACAGCCACCACCTTCAAGATACCGCGAATGGTGTTGACCACCAAAGTAGCCAAGGCTTCGCCTTCCACTTCTTCAGCAATGATCAGCAAAGGACGGCCAGCTTTGGCCACGGCTTCCAATGTTGGCAACAAGTCACGGATGTTGCTGATTTTCTTGTCGAACAACAACACGAAGGGGTTGTCCAGCAAAGCAGCTTGCTTCTCGGGGTTGTTGATGAAGTAAGGCGACAGGTAGCCGCGGTCAAACTGCATGCCTTCAACGATGTCGAGTTCGTTGTCCAAAGACTTGCCGTCTTCCACGGTGATCACGCCTTCTTTGCCCAC
>JAIXOZ010000170.1 GCA_027486495.1 Comamonadaceae bacterium
ATGACTACAATTCTTACCACCCTCACAGCGCATTGGGCTACGTGCCCGCCAAGCTGTTTAGGCAAAAGCGAGCGGTAAATTAAAACTACCGGCGGTACTGGGTTACGGGGTCAAGACCACCGATAAAGACGCGGGGTTTATTCATTTGACTGAGAAGAGTTCAGTAATGCATCTAAAAGCCTAACTTTGCTGTACCTGACAAATCAGCAGATAACTCTGACGCTTGTCGGATAGCAAAGTTTCGATATGGGTAAAAATCGTTTGGCATCAATGGCTTATCTTGGTTGCTGTCCAGATCAATCGTGATATCAAACCGAACAAGTCATCGACATGTGCCCAAGTTATCGAGGGCACACTTTACTCTATAAACAATACTAATTAACTCACAAAAATTGCTCTTTTTTTAAACGGACAAGTTATGGCACGTGCAGCACCTAGCAAGCGCCTTTGGCCAAGGTCAGTAGCACTCCCCAGTCACCAACAAGTCATCCCCCCACCCCGCTTGCCGCTAAGCTGAATCCCTTTTGTTGACCTGCGGAGCATGGCCATGGCCTTTGAGATTCCCTCTTTGAAAGACAGCGTTCACCCCGATGAATGGCAGCTGCGCCTGGACTTGGCCGCGTGTTACCGGCTGGTGGCTTTGTACGGCTGGAGCGATCTGGTGTTCACCCACATCAGCGCCAAACTGCCCGAGTCGGTGGCGGGCCAAGACCATCAGTTTCTGATCAACCCCTACGGCCTGATGTTTGACGAGATCACCGCGTCCAACCTGGTGAAGGTGGACATGCAGTGCAAAAAACTGCACGACAGCCCTTTTCCGGTGAACCCGGCTGGCTTTGTGATCCACAGCGCGGTGCACGAAGCGCGGCCCGATGCCGGTTGCGTGCTGCACACCCACACCCGGGCCGGGGTGGCCGTGAGCGCGCAGGCGCACGGCGTGCTGCCCATCAGCCAGCAAAGCACGTTTGTGCTGGCCTCACTGGCCTACCACGGCTACGAGGGTGTGGCGATACGCGACGACGAAAAGCTGCGCCTGCAGGCCGATCTGGGTTCGGCCAATTACCTGATGCTGCGCAACCACGGTTTGCTCACCCTAGGGAAAACCATTGCCGATGCGTTTTTGTCGATGTACACGTTTGAAAATACCTGCCGCATCCAAGTTGACGCGCTGGCAGGGCAAGCGGGCCCCAAAGACCTCACGGCGGTAGACCCCCAAATCTTGACCGGCGTGGCCAATGCCATGCGCGTGCAAACGGGTGGCCTGGGCGGTGCGTTTGTTTGGCCTTCGCTGCTGCGCAAACTGCAGCGCGAGAGTCCCGATTACGCGCTTTGATTGACGCATCCCCTCTCTTTCATTCACTGCCACCCATGATCACCATTTATAAAACCCACCCACACAAAGCCCTGGTTTTATTGTTGGGCTTGGGCTTCATGCTCAACGTCCAAGCCGGTCGACCTTTGACCGTGGACGACGCCAATGTGAACGACGTGGGTGAAGGCCATGTGGAAGGCTGGTGGACACGCGGCCCGAGCGGCGCGCGAAGCTGGACTGTTGCACCCGCTTATTCGCCCATCCAAAATGTGGAGTTGGGCGCAGGCATGGCGCGTGATTCGAGGACAGGGCTTGAGACCTTGAACGTTCAGGCCAAATTCCGCATCACCCCGTCACAGGAAAACGGCTGCAATGCCGGTGCTGTGATCGGTTCAGCCAGAACGACTGGTGAAACGTCAAAAGGGTATGTGAACGCCCTGTTCAGTTGCAACCACGCCCGACTGGGCAGCCTGCACACCAATCTGGGGGTGTTCGATGTTTCCAGCAGCCAACGCACAGGCATTTGGGGCTTGGCCTGGGAGCGTGCTTACGGTGATGCCACTGCCCATGTGGAGGTTTATGGCCAACAACACGACAAACCCACTTGGGCAACAGGCTTGCGCACCCACATTCTGCCCAAGCTTCAGCTCGATGGCAGCGTGGGCCGACAGGAAGGTCAAAACCTGGTGACGATTGGAACCAAGTGGATGTTCTGACCAGGGTGCACCCAACAACTCCCAATCTAAAAGCAGGTGCTGCATGTCGGCCAAGCCAGGTTGCTCGTCATGAATGGTCTGAAACGCCCTGTGGCGGTGTCTGAAAAAATCCCCAGAGATTTGAATTCATTCACTTGGTTTGTTCACCCCAAGCACCGTCATGACACACACCCAGAAAAGTCGCCTTCAGGGTTTCCAGCGCTTGAGCAGCAAGGCATTGGCCATGACGCTGACCGAGCTGAGCGCCATGGCGGCCCCCGCCATCATGGGGTTGAGGTAGCCCAAAGCGGCTAACGGGATGCCCGCCACGTTGTAGGCAAAGACCCAAAACAGGTTTTGCCGGATCTTGGCCACGGTGCGGGCCGAAATGTCGAGTGCCGCGCCCACCAAAGCCACTTCGCCGCGCATGAGGGTGATGCCCGCCGCGTGCATGGCCACATCGGTGCCGTTGCCCATGGCCATGCCCACATCGGCCGCGGCCAAAGCGGGCGCGTCGTTCACCCCGTCGCCCACCATGGCCACCACTTGGCCACCTGCACGGAGTCTTTGCACCTGCGCCGATTTGTCTCCGGGCAACACATTGGCCAGTACTTCTCCTGCTTCGGGGCGCAAACCCAAGCGGCGCGCCATGGCTTCGGCGGCGGCTTGGTTGTCGCCCGAAATCATCACCAGTTTCAGGCCACAATCACGCAGGGCGGTCAATGCTTGCGCGGCACCGGCTTTGGGTTCGTCGCCAAAACCCATGAGCAGCAGGGCTTGCAAACCTGCATCGGTGCGCTCGGCCAAAGCCGAAAGGCTGGCGCCTTGCGCCTGCAAGGCGTCGATGTTTGCCCGCCAAATATCGATGTCCAAACCTTCTTCTTGCAACCAGCGCAAGCTGCCCAGCATCAGCTGCCGTCCATCCACATTCGCCAGCACGCCTTTGCCGGGCAGTGCTTGCAGATCTTGGGCGGTGGGGCCTGCCAAGCCCAGCTGTTCAGCCGCACGCACCACCGCACGCGCCAAGGGGTGTTCGCTGCCTCTTTGTACGCGTGCGGCCAAAGCCAAAGCAGTTGTTGCATCGTGCCCGGGCGCGGGCACATGGGCCAGCAAACGCGGTTGCCCTACGGTGAGCGTGCCCGTTTTGTCAAAGGCCACGGTTTGCACGCGGTGCGCCAACTCCAGCGCCTGCACGTCCTTGATCAAGATGCCTTGTTTGGCCGCCACACCCGTGCCCGCCATGATCGCCACAGGGGTGGCCAGGCCCAAGGCGCAAGGGCAAGCGATGACCAGAACAGCCACCGCGTGGATGAGCGCTGTTTCAAAATTGACCCCGGTTGCCATCCACGCACCCAAGGTGAGCAGGGCGATCAGCAGCACCACGGGCACAAACACCTCGGCCACTTTGTCCACCAGCCGCTGAATGGGGGCTTTGGCCGCTTGTGCGTCTTCGACCAAGCGGATGATGTGCGAGAGCACGGTTTCGTGGCCCACGGCTGTGACGCGCATGAGCACACGCCCCTCGCCATTGATCGACCCGCCCGTCAACGCCGCACCCTGTGTCTTGGCAACAGGCAAGGGTTCGCCCGTCAACATGGATTCGTCCACCTGGGTTTGCCCTTCGACCAGTTCGCCGTCCAGCGGAAAACGCTCTCCGGGGCGCACCACGATCCGGTCGCCCACCAGGATTTCGTCCACAGGCACATCCACTTCACCGTCCTCGCCCAACCAATGGGCTTTGTCGGGGCGCAAAGCATGCAAAGCGCGGATCGCCTGGGTGGTTTGGCGTTTGGCACGCGTTTCCAGCCATTTGCCCAGCATCACCAAGGTGATGACCACGGCCGAGCCCTCAAAGTACAGATGCGGCGCGTGGCCTTCGTGTGCCGTGAGCCACAACCAGACCGACAAAGCCCAACCGGCCGTGGTACCCAAGGACACCAACAAATCCATATTGCCTGTGAGCGCCTTCAGGGCGTGCCAACCGGCTTTGTAAAAACGTGCGCCCAACACAAACTGCACGGGTGTGGCCAATACAAATTGAACCCAAGCGGGCAGCATCCAGTGCTGGCCCCACAACTCGGCCAACATGGGCAACACCAAAGGCGTGGTCAACAGCAGGCCCACACCGACCGGCATAAACCCCGCCCAAGTTGACTCACGGCCCACATCGGCTTGTGCTTCGGGTGTACGGGGTTCATAGCCTGCATCGCGCACCGCGCGGCGCAAGCGTGCGTCCGTCACGTCATTTGATGCCACTTCGACGCGGGCCGATTCGGTGGCGAGGTTGACCGTGGCGCTGAGCACACCTGGCATTTTTTTCAGTGCTTTTTCTACCCGCGCCACACACGATGCGCAGGTCATGCCGCCAATGCCGATGTCGTAGGTGATTGGGGGTTCGTTCTTGATCTGCGTCATGGCATGAAGTCCTTGATGGTCTATGCTCAGACCAGACCCAAAAGGGTCGTGTTCAGTTCATTAAAGAGGTTGCATCATGAACCAAATTTTCACCGTTGAAGGCATGACGTGTGGCCACTGCGAAAAAGCAGTCACCAAGGCTTTATTGTCTTTGGATGTACACGCCAAGGTTGTGATCGACCGCACACACAACAACGTGCAAGTGGATTCTGAAAAACCCCGCGAAGCTTTGGCACAAGCCATTGCCGATGAAGGTTACCGCGTCACCGTTTGATTTTTTTACCTCCCTGGAGTTTCACATGACCCAAAACATTGGCAACATCGAACGCATCATCCGCATTGTGGGAGGGCTCGTCTTGATCGCCTTGGCCGCAACAGGCACGGTGGGCGTTTGGGGATGGCTGGGCCTGGTGCCTTTGGCCACAGGCTTGACAGGTTGGTGCCCACCCTACAGCTTGCTGGGTATCAACACCTGCAAGAACAAAAATACCTGATCTTTACAAATCAGCACCATTCGGGCACAGCCCGGATACATGGGCGGATCACACTTCAGGCATCCCATTAACCCAAGGATGTTTCCATGAAATCGATTCGTACCACTTTGATCGCCACGGCCTTGATGGCCGGTCTGACCGGTCTGGCTTTGGCCCAAAACACCACAGTCCCCACGGACAGCCACCGCGCTGGCCGCATGGAAAAAATGCGCGAGCACAAAGCCGAGCGTCACACCCAACATTTGACCGCACTCAAGTCCAAACTGAACTTGCAAGCCGCTCAAGAACCAGGGTGGAACAGTTTCTCGCAATCTATGCAGCACCCTGCCCAGATGGCGCGGCCAGAACGTGCCAGCTTTGAAAAAATGACCACGCCTGAACGCCTGGACATGATGCAGGCCATGAAAGTCCAACGCGATGCGCACATGCAACAACGTGCCGAAGCAACCAAAACTTTTTATGCCAGTTTGAGCACAGATCAAAAGCAGGTGTTTGACAAAGAAACAGCTCGCATGATGATGGCTTCTGGCATGCACGCCACGAAGCACGAAGGCGGTCACGGTCGTCATTGAAGACCCACTGATCGTCTTTTCATTCGATCTTTTTATCACTTATCTCGATCTTGGTGTTGATCATCCCGGTCTAGTTATGTGTCATCTTGGCCTGGTTATTTGTCATCCCGGCCTAGAGCCGGGATCCAGTGAACACCGCAGGTATTTGCAAAAAACAGTGGTCAATACTGGATCCCGGGTCTTCGCCCGGGATGACAAAATTTTGACCATGATGGATGTTCCAGCCTGATTGAGCCGATTCATCAAAGACTCACTGACGTCCAAAAGGTTGCCAAGCAGCCTTTTGTCATTTGATGCAAGTCAAATTCATAAATTGAGCGGCAAGTAAGCTCGATCGCATGAA
>JAIXOZ010000066.1 GCA_027486495.1 Comamonadaceae bacterium
CACGCACAAAGAACGGGATCTTGCCCAGCTCCTTTTCGGCTTCGGGGCTCCAGGTGGCCTGGTTCGAAGCGGCTTGGGCGGGGGCAGCGACGGCTTTGACGCCGTCGCTTGTCAAGCCTTTGGCTTTGACGCTGTCGGTCACTAATGGGGGTGCTGGTGTGCTGGCAGCTGTTTGCTCAACGGCCGTTGCCGCTTGGACTGAGGCAGCTGGTGCGGCAGCGACAGGGGCCACGTTCTCAGCCGCAGGCCGTGTGCTGCCCAAATGCGAAGGTGCAGCACCGGCGTGGAATTCAAAGTCTTCGCGGAACATGCCGATCAGGTGTTCTTCCAGACCCATCATCAGCGGGTGCACCCAGGTGTCGAACAGCACGTTGGCGCCTTCAAAACCCATTTGTGGGGCGTAGCGGGCCGGGAAGTCCTGCACATGCACCGGGGCCGAAATCACCGCGCAGGGAATGCCCTGGCGCTTGGCGATGTGGCGCTCCATTTGTGTGCCCAAAATCAGCTCGGGCTGCAGCGCGTTGATCTGGTCTTCAACTTCCAGGTAGTCGTCGGTGATGAGCGCCTCGACGCCGTGGCGCTTGGCACAGTCGCGCACCTCGCGGGCGAATTCGCGGCTGTAGCTGCCCAAGCCCACCACCTCAAAACCCATCTCCTGGCTGGCGATGCGGGCAGCGGCCACCACATGGGTGGCGTCGCCAAAAATGTAAACGCGCTTGCCGGTCAGGTAGGTCGAGTCGACCGACTTGGCGTACCAAGGGGCGTGGGCGTGTTCGGGGTCTTGACCCGGCACCGGCAAACCCGTCAGGGCGCAGACTTCGGCGATGAAGTCGCGCGTGGCGTGGCTGCCCAGGGGCACGGTCTTGGTGTAAGGCTGGTCAAACTGGCGCTGCAGCCACTGCGCAGCGGCCAGGCCAATTTCGGGGTAGAGCACCACGTTGAAGTCGGCCTCGGCCAGCTTTTGCACATCGGCCACGCTGGCACTCAGGGGTGCGACCACGGCCACGTCCACACCGAGTTGGTTCAGCAGTTGGGTGATTTCCTTGACGTCGTCACGGTGGCGAAAACCCAGGGCGCTTGGGCCGAGGAGGTTGCAAGTGGGTCGTGCTTTGGCGGGCTTGTGGGCTGTATCGGAGGAGGTGGCAGGCTTGTGCACCAGGTGGCGGCACAGTTGGTAGAAGGTCTCGCTCGCGCCCCAGTTTTCCTTGCGCTGGTAAGAGGGCAGCTCCAGGGCCACCACGGGAATGGTCAGCTTCAGGGCTTGCGCCAAGCCACCCGGGTCGTCCTGGATCAGCTCGGCAGTGCATGACGAGCCCACCAACATGGCCGCAGGATTGAAGCGCGCCATGGCTTGGCGGGCCGCGTCTTTGAAGAGTTCTGCCGTGTCCCCGCCCAAATCACGCGCCTGGAAGGTGGTGTAGGTGACTGGCGGGCGGCGCGGCAGGCGCTCGATCATGGTGAACAGCAGGTCGGCGTAGGTGTCGCCTTGTGGTGCGTGCAGCACGTAGTGCACATCCGTCATGGCGGTGGCCACGCGCATCGCGCCCACATGGGGCGGTCCTTCGTAAGTCCAGAGCGTCAGTTGCATGGGGTGTTCCTGCGCTTTCAGGCGGCCAGCTTCAGGCGGCGCTTGAGGGGGCGGCTGAACAAACCGGCGAGGTCCGACGCTTGTTCGTAGCCTTGGATGGGGGTGAAGACCAACTCAATGGCCCACTTGGTGGTGATGCCTTGCGCCTCCAGCGGATTGGCCAGACCCAGACCGCATACCACCAAATCGGGGGCGTCGGCCATGCAGCGGTCCAGTTGCAAATCCACGTCTTGGCCTTCGCTGATGCGGGTGCCTTCGGGCAGCCATGCCAGCTCTGCGGCCATGTGCTGGCGGTGCAAGTAGGGTGTGCCCACTTCCACCAGGTCCATGCCGAGTTCGCGGTGGACAAAGCGGGCCAGCGGGATTTCGAGCTGCGAGTCGGGGAAGAAAAAGATGCGCTTGCCCTGCATCATCTGGCGCTGCATGGCCAGGGCTTTCTCCGCGCGTTGGCGGGGTGCGGCGGTGGCTTGTTCAAACACTTCGGGGGCCACGCCAAACTCGGTGGCGGCCACTTGCAGCCAAGCGGTCGTGCCTTCCACGCCGAGCGGGAAGGGTGCTGACAGGTGCTGGGCGCCGCGCGACTGCAGGGCGCGGGCGGTGTCGGCCAAAAAGGGCTGGGCCAACAAATAGCGGGTGTTCGGGCCGACCACCGGCATGGCCTGGCTGTTGCGCGGCGGGAAGAAGTTGACTTGCAGACCCATGCGATCAAACAGGCTGCGCATTTGGTCTTCGACCACGTCGGCCAAGGTGCCGACCACCATCAGGGCAGGGGCTGTGTCGGCGCTGGCGGGCAGGCCGGGGACCATGGCCGCAAGACAAGCGTCTTCGCCCTGGGTGAAGGTGGTTTCGATGCCGCTGCCCGAGTAGTTGAGCACGCGCACCCGGGGGTGGTGGATTTGGTTTTGGCGTTCGGCCGCACGTGAGAGGTCGAGCTTGATGACTTCAGAGGGACATGAACCCACCAGGAACAACAAGCGGATGTCGGGGCGGCGCGCCAGCAATTGGCCCACCACACGGTCGAGTTCTTCGTGCACATCGGCCAAGCCCGCCAGATCGCGCTCGTCGATGATGGCGGTGCCAAAGCGGGGCTCGGCAAAAATCATCACGCCCGCTGCCGACTGGATCAGGTGAGCACAGGTGCGTGAGCCCACCACCAAAAAGAAAGCGTCCTGGATTTTGCGGTGCATCCAGATGATGCCGGTGAGGCCGCAAAACACTTCGCGCTGGCCACGCTGGACCAAAGGCACGACGTCGGTACAACCGGAAGTTTCTGCGCGGATGGGGATGACGGTGCTCATGTGCTGGCCTGTGCACCCGATGTGGGCAAAGAAGTGGTGGGTTTTTGCAACCGCGCCATGCGCAGCTTGCGGATGTATTGGGCGGCGTTGATGGCGTAGCTGCCATACGCAGCCAAGGCCAGCAGCAGCTGGTCGGTGGGGCTCCACAGGCCTTGCCACCAGACCCACAGGTAAGCGGTGTGCAGGGCCAAAACACCCATGCTGACCACGTCTTCCCAATAGAAGGCGGGGGCAAACAGGTATTGGCCAAAGACCACTTTTTCCCAAATCGCGCCGGTGACCATGATGGCGTAGAGCACCAGCGTCTTGAGCACCACCGAGGCCAGCGCCCAGTCGGTGTGCTCGCCGGTTTGTAAACTGTTCAACACCAGATACAGGCTGATGCCGAAAATCAGGAATTGCACGGGGGCCAGCACGCCTTGCACCAGCGTCCACCGGGTCGCGTCACGCCGGGCGCGTTGCGCTGGCGTGTACAAAACCTGGGGGCTGGAGGTGGGCATGGGGGTCCTTGTGTGTGCGGGGCTTGGCTTTGAATGTAAGTCTGGACATACAGTGTGTCAACACAAATTGACATAAATTTCATTTATCAGGGTTTACACTGAATACAATCACCGAAAATCAAATCACACTTGGAACTGTGTTGTGTGGGGGCTTTGAATGGGTCTCACATCACGCACTTCTTGCGACGAGCACTCCGACGCCCCGGAGCCTGCCGCTGGTGTCTCCTACCTGATGATCGGTGCTTGTCATGGCGCAATTCAACTTAGAAACCGCACAGTCCCCGCCTCAGGCCGAGTCATCTCGACATCCCTTGCCTGAAGCCTTGCGCCAAGGTGCGCCGGTTGGGCCACGATTGGTAGGTGGGACCAGCTTCACAGGCAAATCGGCACTCGACCTGGCACAAATCCAGATCCTGGCGCAGGCTTGCCTGCAGGGCTTGGATGCGGCACGGCAAGTGGTTTTTGGCTGGCAGCGACAGGGTCAGTCGCTGGAAGACATTTATATGCAAGGCATCACGCCTTGTGCTCGACTGCTTGGCGACTGGTGGTGCGCCGACCGCCTGGACTTCGCCATGACCACCATCGCGTCGGCCCATTTACAGCAGCTGCTGCACGACTTCAGCAGCGAGTTTTTACAAGAAACGCCCACGCAACGCCAACCCTGGAGCCTGCTGTTGCTGACTGAACCCGGCGCTCAGCACAGCATGGGTTTGTTCATGCTCAGCGAATTTTTCAAACGCGCAGGCTGGCTGGTGACCGTGGGCGTACCGCAAGACGTGATCGAATTCAAACGCCTGTTCCAGTCGGACTGGTTTGACGCGGTGGGCATTTCGGTGAGCAGCGACCGCCACCTGGACACCCTGGCTGCCTTGCTGCCCAAGTTGCGCGAAGGCTCGGACAACCTGGGTCTGCATGTGTTTGTGGGCGGCCCCATGGCCTATGTCGCGCCCGAACGCCTGCAGGGCCTGGCCGCCGAAGTGCTGGCCGAAGATGCCCCCGCTACCGTGGCCCGCATCACCCAGGCCATGCCGGGTGGGGCTGAAAAGGCGAGCTGACATGGCATCTTGTATACGTTTCTTAACATTAAATCCGCAAGGCTATCCATTTTTCTTGATCTATCAGCCTATACTTGTATGACAAATTCAAGTGTCAACTTCCTGATGCTCAAACCCGTTTGGTTTACAACATGAAGCTTCCCTCTCTGGACCCATCCACCTTCTCCCAGTTGCTGGGGGTGGTGTCTGATGTCACCTTGGTCATGGACCCGCAGGGCGTGATCGAGGATGTGTCGACTGGGCGCGACACACTGGCCGCTTTGGGCTGCCAGTCCTGGGTGGGCCGACGCTGGATCGACACCGTGACGAGCGAAAGCCGAGGCAAGATCCAGGAAATGCTGTCTTCCCAAGGTGCCCCTGACGTCATGCGCTGGCGGCATGTGAACCACCTCTCGCCCGTGGGTAACGAGGTCGCCATTCAATATGTGGTGTTGCCGCTGGGTGGCGGCAAGCTGTTGGCCATGGGGCGTGATCTCGAGAGCTTGGCCGAGTTGCAGCGCCGACTGGTCGAAACCCAGCAGTCCATGGAGCGCGACTATTTGCGCCTGCGCCACATCGAGGCGCGTTATCGCGTGCTCTTTGACACCTCGTCTGAAGCGGTGCTGATGGTGGACGCCAGCACCCAGCGCGTGTTGGAGGCCAATGTGGGGGCGCAAGCCTTGCTTAAAGATGCGGGCAAACGCCTGGTGGGGCGCGATGTGCGCGAGTGTTTTGAAGGCGACAGCCAAGGCGAAGTGCAGTCTTTGTTGCGCACGGCGCTGGCCACCGGCCGCATCGAGATGTGCGCCGCCCGTGTGGTGGGCTTGCCATCGGCCTGGACCGTGTCGGCCACGGTGTTTCGCCAAGAAGGTGGGGCGCAGTTTTTGGTGCGCCTGGTTACCCGCGAAACCGCCTCAGCGCCTTTGCACGATGCCGGGTCTTCGGCTGCGTTGAGCGAAGCCATGGAGCGCTTCCCCGATGGCTGGTTGCTGACCGATACCTCGGGCCTGATCAAGAGTGTGAACGAAGAGGGCATGGCATTACTGGGTCTGACGGCCTCATCGCAAGTGGTAGGCCAGAGCATGGAGCGGTGGCTGCTGCGTGGTGCGGTGGACTGGGGTGTGCTCAACACCAGCTTGCGCCAGCAGTTGCCGGTGCGCAATTTCGCCACCGAAGTGCGTACTTTGTCGGGCATGACTTTGCCGGTTGAGGTGTCGGCCGTGTGCCTGGCCCGGCCTGAGCCGATGTACGCCTTTTTTGTGCGTGACATGGACCGTCGCCTGCAAGGCGGTGCGTCGGTGGCGCAAAGCCAGGCCAACCCTTTTGCCGACTTGTCGCAACTGGTGGGGCGTCGCCCGATCAAGGACATCGTGGGCGAGACGGTGGACACCATCGAACGCATGTGCATTGAAGCTGCCCTTGAGCTGACCCACAACAACCGCGCATCGGCCGCAGAAATGTTGGGTTTGTCGCGACAAAGCCTGTACGTCAAGTTGCGCCGCTTTGGCATGGTGGCCGAGGCCGAAGCCGACGCGCCTTGAGAGGCGTCATGCTGGATTGACATTAAGTGTCAATTCCAGTTGACATTTTAAAAACTCTCTTCACAATGGGGGCATGGACACCCCACCTTTGGCCCACACGCCACTAACCCAGGCCGCAGCGCCGCCGCTCGGTCGGCCCGCCTTGCGCACGGTGGCCGAATTCCTCAAACCCATCACCTGGTTCCCGCCCATGTGGGCTTTTGCCTGCGGCGTGGTGGCCTCGGGCCAGGATCTGGGCGCCAACTGGGCCTTGCTGCTGTTGGGTTTGGTGCTGACGGGCCCGCTGGTATGTGCCAGCAGCCAAGCCGTGAACGACTGGTTTGACCGGCATGTAGATGCCATCAATGAACCGAACCGTCCTATCCCTTCGGGCCGCATGCCCGGGCGCTGGGGTTTGGGCATTGCCATTGCTTGGACTGCGCTGTCGCTGATCTGGGCCACGCTCATGGGACCTTGGGGTTTTGCGGCCTGCGCACTGGCCATTGCGCTGTCATGGGCCTACAGCGCGCCGCCTGTGCGCCTGAAAAACAACGGCTGGTGGGGCAATGCGGCTTGCGCCCTGAGTTACGAAGGCTTGGCTTGGCTGACCGGCACGGCCGTCATGTTGGGCGGGGCTTGGCCGGGGCCGTACTCGGTGGCGCTGGCGCTGCTCTACAGCGTGGGTGCGCACGGCATCATGACGCTCAACGACTTCAAGGCCATTGAGGGTGATCGCCGCATGGGCGTGGCTTCGCTGCCGGTGCAGCTGGGTGCGCAGGGCGCAGCGCGCATGGCTTGTGGATTCATGCTGGTGCCGCAGGTGGTGGTAGCGGCTTTGCTGCTGAATTGGCAGCTGCCATGGCACGCAGCAGCCGTTTTGGCTTTGGCGCTGGCGCAGTGGCCCTTGATGGCCAAGTTCTTGCGTCAACCGGTGGAGCGTGCTTTGCACGTGTCGGCCTTTGGCGTGCCGCTGTTTGTCAGCGGCATGATGGTCAGCGCCTGGGGCCTGCGCCAGTTGCACGGCTTGTCACAAAGTATGGGGGTTCTATGAACACTCAGGTGAATGTCCCCGTATTTGGCTGGTTCCAGATCATCCGCCTGGGGCTGATCCAGGCCTGTTTGGGCGCGGTGGTCGTGGTGACCACGTCCACGCTCAACCGCATCATGGTGGTCGAGTTGGCGCTGCCCGCCTTGCTGCCGGGTTTTTTGGTGGCTTGGCATTACGCGGTGCAGATGGTGCGCCCGCGCATGGGATTTGGCTCGGACAAGGGGCGGCGCAGCACGCCTTGGATGATGGGCGGCATGCTGGTGCTGGGCGTGGGCGGCGTGATGGCCGCGTGGGCCACGGTGTGGATGGCCCAAGAGCCTGTGTACGGCGCAATGCTGGCCTGGTTTTCTTTCAGTTTGATTGGTTTGGGCGTGAGCGCTTGCGGCACCTCGCTGCTGGCCCTGATGGCCAAGCGTGTGCCTGACGAGCGACGCGCACCGGCTGCCACCACCGTGTGGCTTATGATGATCGTGGGCTTTGCGGTCACTGCCGGCGTGGTGGGCAAGTTGATCGACCCTTACAGCCCACAGGTGCTGCTGCAGGTCTGCGCAGGGCTGAGCGTGCTCACGGCACTCATCACGGCGCTGTGTTTGTGGGGCCTGGAAAAAGACGGCGAGCCCAGCTTGGCTGTGGCCCCCAGCATGGGCAACGAGCGCCTGCAAAAGCAAAATTTCAAAGAGGCTTTTCAAGAGGTCTGGGCCGAGCCTGCGGCGCGCACCTTCACCGTGTTTGTGTTCATGTCCATGCTGGCCTACAGCGCGCAGGATTTGATTTTGGAGCCCTTCGCGGGCGCGGTGCACGGCTTCACGCCGGGCCAGACCACGCAGCTGTCGGGCTGGCACCACATGGGCGTGCTGATCGGCATGTTGGCGGTGGCCGGGGCTGGTTCGCGTTGGGTGGCTGGGCGCCTGGGATCGGTGCAAGCCTGGATGGTGGGCGGCTGCCTGGTGTCGGCGCTGGCCACCGTGGGCTTGGTCAGCTCGGCCCTGTCGGCCGATTGGCCGCTCAAAGCCAATGTGGTCTTCCTCGGTGTGGCCAATGGCGCGTTTTCCATCGCAGCCATCGCCACCATGATGCGTCTGGCCGGTGAGGGTGGCGCGGGCCGCGAAGGCACACGCATGGGATTGTGGGGCGCTGCGCAAGCGGCGGCCTTTGGTTTGGGAGGATTGCTGGGCACTGCGGCCAGCGACTTGGCCCATGCCTTGTTGGGTGAACAGCGCACGGCCTATGCGGCCGTGTTTGGCATGCAAGCGCTCATGTTTGCGGTCTCGGCAGCGGTGGCTATGCGCCTGCGCACCGGGCCAGCAAAGCAGCGAGCGCCTTTGCATTTTGACGGTCCCGTATTGCTCAAAGGTGGGTCAAGCTCATGAACCAAACCGATTACGACTTTGTGGTGGTGGGCGGAGGGCCTTCGGGCGCTACCGCAGCACATGATTTGGTGCGCCAAGGCTGGCGCGTTTTGCTGCTCGACCGCCAGGGCCGCACCAAGCCCTGTGGTGGTGCGATCCCGCCCCGGCTGATCCAGGACTTCGACATCCCCGACCACCTGCTGGTGGCCAAGGTGCGTTGCGCCCGCATGATCTCGCCCACCGACAACAAGGTCGACATCCCCATCGACAATGGCTTTGTGGGCATGGTGGACCGCGACGAGTTTGACGAGTATTTGCGCGATCGCGCCGCCCAGTCGGGTGCAGTGCGCTGCCAAGCGATTTTTGACAAGCTGCAGCACGACGACAGCGGTCAGTTATGGGTGCACTACACCCCGGTCACGCCCAAAGAACACGCAGCGCTGGAACACGCCCAGCCGGTCAAGGTGTCCACCCGCATGGTGGTGGGGGCCGATGGGGCGCGCTCGGAAGTCGCGCGCCAGGCCATTCCCAATGCGCACAAAACCAAATACGTGTTCGCGTACCACGAGATCATCGAGTCGCCCGTGGGCCAGTCCGGCTATGACGCAGCGCGCTGCGACGTGTATTACCAAGGCGAGGTCTCGCCCGACTTTTATGGCTGGGTCTTTCCGCACGGCAAGACCATGAGCGTGGGCATGGGCAGCGCCGACAAAGGGTATTCGCTGCGCAGCGCCACGGCGCGCTTGCGCGAGATTGCGGGACTGACCCATGCACCCACCTTGCGCCGCGAAGGCGCGCCCATCCCGCTCAAGCCCTTGCCCCAGTGGGACAACGGCCGCGACGTGGTGGTGATTGGGGATGCCGCAGGCGTGGTGGCCCCGTCGTCGGGCGAGGGCATTTACTACGCCATGGACTGCGCGCGGCGCGTGGCCCAAGCCGCCCACCAGGCGCTCAAAACCGGCAACAGTGCTTGCCTGAAACAAGGTCGCAAGAGCTTCATGAAGCAGCACGGCCGCGTGTTCTGGATCTTGGGTGTGATGCAGTATTTCTGGTACCAAAACGACAAACGCCGCGAAAAGTTCGTCAAGATTTGCGAAGACCGCGACGTGCAGCGCCTGACCTTTGAGTCCTACATGAACAAGGAACTCGCACGCAAGGACCCGATGGCCCATGTGCGCATCTTCTTCAAGGACATGGCGCACCTGCTGGGCTTGGCGCGCACATGAGGCCTGCGTGAACCAGCACCCAGAACACGGCTTGCTGGTGTCAATCCCGGGGCGCATGCAAATAGCGTCCCTGCGTGCCTTGCTGCTGGCTTTTGCACTGAGCTATGCCACGGCCGGCATCGGCGCGGCCCTGACCGACTTGGGGCCGTGGTACTTTGCGCTCAAACACCCACCTTGGAAACCACCCGACGCTGCGTTCGGTGTGATCTGGTCCACCATCTTCACCCTGTGCGCCATCAGTGGCTGGCTGGCTTGGCAAGCGGCGGATACGCGAGCATTACGCCGCCGTGTGCTGGTGCTGTTTGGTGTGAATGCCGTCTTGAACATCGTTTGGAGTGCGCTGTACTTCAAGCTGCAGCGCCCGGATTGGGCGCTTTTTGAGGTGGTGTTTTTGTGGCTGTCCATCCTCGCGCTGATCATGGGCCTGTGGCGTTTGTCGCGCTGGGCCAGTTTGCTGCTCATCACCTACTGGGTCTGGGTCAGCATTGCCACTGTGCTGAACGTGCACACCGTTTTGCTCAACGGGCCTTTTGGCGCGCAGCCCTGAACGTTTAACCCCCAAAGGAGCCCCCATGCCCCCCTCCCTCATGGCCACCATTTTTTTGTTGATGACCGGTCTGTGCGGTGCGGCCTACTGGTGGCTGGACCGCCGGATGCAGCGCTTGTCGAACACCTTGCGTGACACCTACAAACTCGGCCTGATGATCATCTACGGCCTGCAGATGGTGTTGCTGCTCATGTTCGCCATCTAGCCATGGCCGATCTCAAGCGCGCGGCTCGCGCCGCATGAAGCGGCCAGGGCTCGTGCTGGCGCTCGCCGCTTTGACGCTGGTGTCCCTTTGGTTGTGGACACCCGATGTGCCGCGCGCCAGTTTGGAGGCGCGCTACTTGGCGGCCCCCACCGACCTGCGACAAGTGGGGCCGTGGCAGCTGCATGTGCGAGACAGCGGCACGCCCCGTGCTGCAACAGCTGCGCGGTCTGATGGCCCATCTGCTTCGAAAACCGATGCCCCGGCGGTGGTTTTGCTGCACGGCTTTGGCGCGAGTTTGCAGACCTGGGATGCCTGGGCCGAGGGCCTGGCCGCCACGCACCGCGTGATTCGCATCGACCTGCCCGGCAGCGGCCTGAGCCCGCCCGACCCAGCCCACAACTACCGCGACACGCGCAGCCTGCAGCTGCTGATGGCCTTGCTGGACGATTTGGGCTTGAAACGCGTCAGCCTGGTGGGCCATTCCATGGGCGGGCGCATCGCCTGGACTTTGGCGGCCCAATTCCCCGAGCGCGTCGACAAACTGGTGCTGGTGGCCCCCGATGGTTATGCCACTTTTGGCTTTGAATACGGCAAGGCCATGGACGTGCCCGCGAGTTTGAGCCTGATGCGCCATGTGCTGCCCAAGCCCTTGCTGCGCATGAACCTGCAAGCGGCCTATGCCCGGCCCGAGTCCCTCACCGATGCCGTGACCACGAGGTACCACGATTTGATTTTGGCCCCCGGCGCGCGCCAGGCCATGCTCGACAGATTGGCGCAAACCGTGCTGCAAGAACCCGAGCCCCTGCTGCGCCAAATCAAAGCGCCCACTTTGCTGGTGTGGGGCGAGGCCGATGCCATGATCCCCATCAGCAACGCCCGCGACTACCTGCGGGCCATCCCGAGCAGCCGCTTGGTGTCGTGGCCACAAGTGGGGCATTTGCCGCAGGAAGAAGCGGCTGAACCCTCTTTGAAAGCTGTGGCGGAATTTTTGCGTTGATGGGCCGCGTGCCCTTCGCTTGACTCAGCCACTCGCAGGGTTCACACCGCACCAACGCAGAATCTGCCTGGCCGTGCCTGTTGGGTCTTGCTCGTGCGCCAGATGGCCCAAACCCGCTTGAATGTGCATGCGCGCCTGCGGCAAGCGCTGGCAGGCTACGTTGGCCAAGGTCGGGGGCACGGTCAGGTCTTGCGCGCCGATGTGCATGAACACCGGGTTGCGGACCTCGTGCAGGCGCGCCGCCAGGGGCTTGAGACGCCAGGCCGCCATCATCGACAGCACGCCGTGCACATGGCCTGAGTCGCTCAGCACGCGGGTGTACAAATCCAAGCCTTGTGCATCCAGCGTGGAGCCGGTGCGACTCAGCCATTCGGCCACCGCGCCCGGCTTGGCCGCCATTTTGGCGGTGGCCCAAGCCGAGAGTGGGTTGAGTGCCGCGAGTTTCGCTGCCGGGCCGAACAGCCAGGACGCCACGCCCGGCAGCGGCAACCAGGCTGGGTTCAGGCCAATCAGGGTGCTGCGCGACGCGCTCTCAAAGTGCAGCGCCATGTGCGCGGCAATGGCCGCACCGGCCGAGTGGCCCACGATGACCTGGGGGGTGAGTTTGAGCTGCAGCAGGAGGGCGCGCAAGCCCTCGGCCATGCCGGGCAGCGACAGCGCGCCTTCGGGGCCTCGGCTGGTGAAGGCGTGGCCGGGCAGGTCGGGCGCGAGCACGGTGAAGTGCTCGGCCAGCGCTGGCAGCAAGCCGCGCCAGCTGAAATGACCCGAGCCGGTGCCGTGCAAGAGCAGCATGCAGGGGCCTTGGCCCATCTGCTGCACATGCCACTGGATACCGCCCGCCTGCACCAAACGGCTGTGCTGCGCATGCGGCCACAGGCTGGGCTGGGCTTGGTGGTCGGCCCAGGCCATGCCGGGGTAAAAGCTGTCAAACATGGCGACTCAAGCCTGCGGGCTGCGCACCCGCTCGATGGCCTGCGCCATGCGTTGCGACTGCACCTGCGGCATGGGCAGGTAGCTCGCGCCCATGGTGCTGGCCAAATGCTGTGCTTGTGTGTCGGGGTGCATGGAGGTGTCGATCCACAAAGCGCGGTGGCCGCTGGCACGCCACTGCTGGCCCCAGCTTTGTGCATCGGTTTGGGCTTGGGCGCGGCCGCCCAAGCCTTGCAGCGTCACATTGGCGCGGCCGTCGCTCAGCACCACCAAGATGGGCGTGACGCCTTGGCGCTGCAGTTGCGCCGCTTGCTCGTGCGCCATTTTGAGGGCCAGGGCCAGCGGCGTGCCGCCACCGCCGGGCAGACCGGTCATGGCGCGTTTGGCACGCACCAGCGAGCGCGTTGCGGGCAGCAACAACTGCGCCTGCGCGCCCCGAAAGGCCACGATGCACACACTGTCGCGCCGGGCATACGATTGCTGCAGCAGCAACTCGACCGCGCCTTTGGCTTCGGCCAGGCGCTGCAGCGCGGCCGAGCCAGAGGCGTCGAGCGCCAAAATCAGGCAGCTGGAGGCGCGCTGCTGGTAGCGCTGGATGTGGAAGTCTTCGGCGCGAATCGCCACGCGGCCGGTGCTGTGCGCTTGCCGCAAGCGCTGCTTGGGCGCTGCGGCGCGCAAGGTGGCCAGCACATGCAGGCGCGCCTGACCGCCGGGGCGGCCCGGGCGTGGGGGCAGGGGGCGGCCGCGCTGCGAGCCTGCGCGGGTCTGGCCGCTGCGGCCCGAGGTGTTGTGGTTGGCGGCACCTTGGCGCGTCATCAGCGCGTCGAGCATGTGCGGCGGCAAGCTGGCCAAGGCGGCTGCGACCATCATGTCTTGCAGGTCTTCGGCACTGGGCTCTTGAGGTGGACTAGGGTCCTTGTCTTTTTCCGCGTTGTCGTCGGGCGCTTCGTTGGCGTTTTCTGGAGGTTCTGGCGGCTTGGGTGGTGGCTCTTGTGGCGGTGTGACGTCTTCCTGTGGCGCAGGCTCTGCTTCTTGCGCAGAAGGCTCGGTGGGCCACTGCGTGGCGCGCGGCGCCAGCACGCAGCGTGCCGCAAAGCCCAGATCCTCCGCGTCCAGCGCGCTGCGCCCGTTCAGCGCCGCATGCGCGCAGGCCAGGCGCAGCGCCAGGCTGGGCACGCGCAAAGAGCCGATGCCCAAACCCAAAGCGGCCGCGCACAGCGCTTGCATCTGGTCGTCGCTGGCTTGTACTTGCGCCAGCTGTTCGCGGGCGCGGGCCAAGGCGCCGGGGCTCAGCCGCAGGTGCAAGCCCTCGTTGTTGGCATCGGTCCAGTCCGCGTGGATGTCGCTGGGCGAGAGCGCGTGCAGGTCCAGCCAGACACCCAAGCGCTCGGCCAGGGCCGCGCCCATGCCCGGTTCGTCGGGCAAAGATTCGTCGAGCGCCACCACGCCAAAGCGGGTGAGTGTGGGTGCTGCGCTGTGGCGGTTGGGGGGCACTTGGCCTTGCTCCAGCGCTTGCACCAAAGGGGCGAGCAGGGCAGGCGACAGGCGCTCGGCCATGGGCAAGCACACCAGCCCTTGATCGGCTTGTTGCAGCAAGCCCGCTTGCATGTGGAGCTGCCCGGTTTGCAGGGTGTGGGCCAGGTCGATACCGCCCAGCAGCCGCTCGCTGTCCACCGAGCCGGGTACTTTGATCAAGCCAATGCCCAGCCCCGCGAGCGCTTGCAGCCAGCGCTCGCGCACCGGGCCGTGCGGTGCGCGCAGACACACGCCGCCAAAACCGTGGGGGTCGATTTGCAGCAGCTGCAGCGCCGTCAGCGCATCGTTCCAGCGCTCCAGCGGGTCAGAGGATGCCTGGGGTGGCGTGGGCTCGCGGGTCATTCGCGCAGGCCCTGTCAGGCGGCCAGCACTTCTTGCACGCTGCGCTGCACGCGCGCGCCCGAGTCGGTGTCGTCCAGCGGGTTGCGGCGCAGGCGGTGGCGCAGGGCCAGCGGGGCCATGCTTTGCAGGTGTTCGGGCTTCACGGCCTTGTGGCCTTGCAGCGCGGCATACGCCCGGGTGGCGCGCAGCAGCGTGAGCTCGGCGCGCAGGCCGTCGGTGCCAAGCTGCTGGCACAGGCGGGCGCACAGCATCAGCATGTCGTCACTCACTTCAACTTGGTCCAGCAGCTCACGCGCTTTGAGGATGCGTTTTTGCAGCTTCTGGTTGTCCTTGTGCCACAGCGCCTTGAAGGCGGCAGGGTCTTTGTCAAAGGCGTCGCGGCGCTTGATGATGCTCACGCGCAGCGCCAGGTCTTGTGGCGTGCGCACCTGCACCGACAGACCAAAACGGTCCAGCAGTTGCGGGCGCAGTTCGCCTTCTTCGGGGTTGCCGCTGCCCACCAGCACAAACCGGGCGGGGTGGCGCACGCTCAGGCCTTCGCGCTCGACCAGGTTTTCGCCCGAGGCGGCCACGTCGATGAGCAGGTCCACCAGGTGGTCGTCGAGCAGGTTGACCTCGTCGATGTACAAAAAGCCCCGGTGCGCTTGCGCCAGCAGGCCGGGGGCGAAAGATTTGACGCCTTGCGACAAGGCTTTTTCCAGATCAAGCGCGCCGACCACGCGGTCTTCGGTCGCGCCCAACGGCAGGTCCACCACAGCCACGCTTTGGCGCTCGGTCACGACTTTGGCTTTGGGGTCTCGGGCTTGGCAGACAGGGCAGCTGCCTGCGGGTTTGGCCGGGTCGCAGCGGTAGGGGCAACCTTTGACGACCGAAATCGGGGGCAGCAGGTCGGCCAAGGCGCGCACGGCAGTCGATTTGCCGGTGCCCCGGTCACCCAGGACGAGCACGCCGCCAATGGAAGGATCGACCGCCACCACCTGGATGGCGAGGGTCATTTCATCTTGACCAACGATGGCCGCAAAAGGGAAGGTCAATGCCATGGGGCGTTCCGCAAAACTGTTCTCGGCCCATCATCCAAAAGACGCGGCAAAGTGTCAAGTTAAATTTACACTTGATGTCAGATTTTTGCGTGCAGGCCTCGTGGAGCCGGACCCCTTCGGAAGAACCGTCAGCCACCAGCCCGTGTGAAGGGCATCACACCGACCAGCCAAACATGCAAGCCACCCATCAGGAAAGCCGCCCACACGCCGGTGCCCACCACCACCGCCAGCACAGTAGCGAGCAGTTTGCCCTCGGGCGCGGAGTGCATGCTCACGCGGTCCCGCTTGCGGGCGGCGCGGAACACCAGCACCGACCAGACCAGGAAGCCGCCAAACAGCAACACATCGGCCAAGTTGCCGTTGGACAACAGATGGCCGAGTGCCCAGACCTTGACCGACAAAGTCATGGGGTGGCGCAGTTTGGCCTTGATCTGGTTGCCGGGCACATAAGTGGCCACCAGCAAGACCATGGCCACCCACATCAGCAAAATGGTGGCGTGCTGCATGCCGCGAGGCGGCGTCCACAGCACCACCGGCTCAAGTCGGGCTTGGCTGTAACCTTGCACCAGCAGGTAAAGGCCGAGCACGGCAACTGCAGCGTAAACGGCCTTGAAGCCCAGCGCCCCCCAGCGGGCCATGCTTTTTTCCCGGACCTGCGGGGCCAGGCTTTGCAGAGAGTGAATGCCCAAAAAGAGCGCCAAGCCGATCAACAGTTGCAGCATGTCAAAACCTTTGTATCAGGTGTGTGTGTGTTCGTGCCGCATTTTGGCACGGGCCTGTCCATCGCGGTTGACATTCAAAAACCAGGGCTTTCCTGTGTGTTTTGCTCAAGTATCCCGGAGCACATGACAAAGTGACTGATGTGGCGCACAATGAACCGTCCAGTAATTTCTGACATACCCTTCGAGGAGTCCTGCATGTCCCGTTTCACATCCACCCCTTCCACCCGTCGCGTCTTCATGATGCAAGTGGCCACTGCTGCTACTGCCGTCATGGCCGTCAGCGAAGCTTCTGCCCAAGCCATGGTCGATGAAAAAGACCCACAAGCTGTGGGCCTGGCTTACAAGGCCGACGGCACCAAGGTCGACAAAGCCAAAAACCCCAAGTTCGCTGCGGGTAACAATTGCGCGAACTGCGCCTTGTTCCAGGCCAAGGCCGGTGCTGCAGCAGGTGGTTGCCCCTTGTTTGCTGGCAAGCAAGTGGCCGCCAAAGGCTGGTGCTCGGCTTGGGCCAAAAAGGCCTGATGCGCCAAGTAACGGCAGGCTCAGGCCTGCTGAGGCCTCTAAAAACCGCCCACGGGCGGTTTTTTTGTGTCCCTTTCCAGCCGCAAAATCAGGGCATACCCTGATTTACCGGTCTGAATGAAGGCTTTCAACACACAAAGTGTCAATCCATCGTTACACTTTGCCTTGTCTTCAACCGACCGGAAAGCCCTTTCATGGCCTCTTGGGTGCTCACAGCGATGGACCTGGCCTGCCAAAAGGCCCAGCGGACCTTGTTCGAGGGCGTGAGCTTTTCTGTGCCTGCGGGCAGTTGGCTGCACATCGAAGGCGGCAACGGCTGCGGCAAGACCAGTTTGCTGCGCATCCTGTGCGGCCTGTCTCCTGCAGCGCGCGGTCAGGTACTCTGGCCTTCTTCCTCGCGCGCTCAGCTTTTGCGCCCCGACCGATCGGTGCTGCATTACATCGGCCACGCGCTGGGCCTCAAGCCTGACCTCACCGCTTGTGAAAACCTGTGTGCCGATGCCCAAGTCAGTGGCGTGGTGCTCAGCCGTCAGCAGGCGGTGCAAGCGCTGGCCGCGCAGGGCCTGCAAAGCCGGGCGCATTTGCCCGTGCGGGTCTTGTCGCAAGGCCAGCGGCAAGGCGTGGCCTTGGCGCGTTTGCGCACCAGCCCGGCGCGGCTGTGGGTCTTGGACGAGCCCTTGGTGGGCCTGGATACTCAAGCGACCGCCACAGCCCGCGCCTTGCTGCAGTCGCATGTGGATGCGGGCGGCGCGGTGGTCATGACCAGCCACCACGATGTGGGCCTGCAAGGGCCGGGCGCGCGGCTGCAGCTCGGTTGTGGGTCTGGCCGCGAGACTGGCCTAGAGATGGCCAGCGAGACGGGCCGCGCATGAGCACCTCGGCCATGACTGCCCCGGACCACGCGCATGCGCCCGCGCTGCCCAGCCCTTGGCAAGCCATGCTTGGCGTCCTGCGCCGTGACCTGCGCCTGGCCCTGCGCCGCAAGGCCGAGTGGTTGGGCGCGGTGTTTTTCTTTGTGTTGGTGGCGGCCTTGTTCCCGTTGGCCATCGGCCCCGAGCCGGACACGCTGCGCCTGATCGGGCCTGGGGTGTTGTGGGTGGCGGCTTTGCTGGCCAGCATGCTGAGCTTGGGCCGCTTGTTCGAGGCCGACCACCAAGACGGCAGCCTGGAGCAGATGGCCTTGTCGGCCGCGCCCCTGTCCTGGCTGGTGTCGGCCAAGGTGGCGGCGCACTGGTTGATCGCGGGTCTGCCTTTGGTGCTGCTGTCGCCGCTTTTGGGTTTGCAGTACGGTTTGAGCTCAGAGGCGCTGGCCATGCTGGCCTTGACCTTGTTGATCGGCACGCCCGTGCTGTCCCTGTTGGGCGCGATTGGGGCGGCCCTCACTTTGGGCGTGCGCGGCGGTGGCGTGCTGCAGTCGCTGTTGCTCTTACCTTTGTACGTGCCGGTGCTGGTGTTTGGCGCGGGTGCGGTCGATGCGCAGCTGCGCGGTCTGGGCGCGCAAGCCCATGTGTCGGTGTTGCTGGCTTTGTTGTTGGCCACAGCCGCGTTCAGCCCTTGGGCAAGCGCGGCGGCTTTGCGCCTGGCGCTGGAATGAAGGACCTGACATGAAGCTGTTTCATTACGCCGCGCCGCAACACTTTTACCCCCTTGCTGGGCGGCTGTGGCCTGTGCTGGCGCTGCTGGCCACCGCATTGGCCTTGGCGGGCTTGTGGGTGGGCTTCATGGTGGCGCCGTCCGATGCGCAGCAGGGCCAGGCCTACCGCATCATTTACATCCATGTGCCGGTGTCGTGGCTGGCCATGGTCATTTACCTGGCCATGGCTTTTTGGAGCGTGCTTGGTTTGGTGTTCAACACCCGCTTGTCGGGTCTGATGACAAGGGCGCTGGCACCCACCGGGGCTTTGCTGGCGTTTTTATCGCTGTGGACCGGGGCCTTGTGGGGCAAGCCGATGTGGGGCACTTATTGGGTGTGGGACGCGCGCTTGACTTCGATGCTGATCCTGTTGTTTTTGTATTTGGGCTACATCGCCTTGACCTCGGCCATTGAAGACCCGCGCCGCTCGGACCGGGCAGGCGCTTTGGTCGCGGTGGTGGGTGCAGTCAACGTGCCCATCATTTACTTCTCGGTCAAATGGTGGAACACCTTGCACCAGGGGGCGTCGGTCTCGTTCACCCAGTCGCCGCGCATGGCCAGCATCATGCTGACCGGTATGTTGCTGATGAGCTTGGCGGTGTGGTTGTACGCAGCGGCCATCGCTTTGTGGCGGGTGCGCAGCTTGATTTTGGAACGTGACAGCCACGCGGCTTGGGTTCAGCAACTGCCTGAGGTGCTGGCGCACCGTGAGCAAAGAGCATTGAGAGGTGCCGCATGATTTGGTCCAGCGCTTCGGAGTTTTGGGCCATGGGTGGCTATGGCGTATTCGTGTGGGGCAGCATGGGCGTGAGCGCGGCCTTGCTGGCTTTGGAGGTGTGGTTGGCGCGCATGGGCCGCAGTCAAGCGCTGGACGCGGTGTGCGAAGCCATGGACGCCGAGGCCCTGGATGCCGAGACCTCAGGCAGCGCGGTGGCTACCCCAATTGCGGCATCGCGCCTCCAACATTTTTCTCAAGGAGCTGCGACATGAAAAGCCGCCACCAGCGATTGTTTGGCATCGGATTGGGTTTGCTGCTTTTGTGCGGTGCGCTGTTTTTTGTGCTCAATGCCTTCCAGAGCAACCTGGTTTTCTTCTTCACGCCCACCCAGGTGGCAGCAGGTGAAGCACCCAAGGACGGTCACTTTCGTGTGGGGGGCTTGGTCAAGGAGGGCAGCATCCAACGCGATGGCATGTCGGTGGCCTTTGTGGTGACCGACACCCAGCGCGAGGTGCCGGTGCGCTATGTGGGCCTGCTGCCCGATTTGTTCAAAGAAGGCAAGGGCGTGGTGGCGCAAGGCCGTCTGGATGCAGGCCGCCTGTTCGTGGCCAGCGAGGTGCTGGCCAAGCACGATGAAAACTACATGCCGCCCGAAGCCCAGCACGCGCTGGACGAAGCGGCCAAGGCCCGCATGGGTGCGGCGGTGTCGCAATGAAGCGCGCAGACCTCCAAGGAGCAATGCATGTGGCCTGAAGCTGGCCACATGGCCTTGATCATGGCGGCCTGGGTCGCTGTGCTGCAGTCGGTGCTGCCGCTGTGGGGCAGTTTGTCAGCGCGGCGCGCGGGCTGGCAAGCGTTGGCGAGGCCTTTGGCGGTCTTGCAGTTGGTCCTGATCGTGCTCGCCTTTGGCGCTTTGTGGCATGCGTTTTATGTGCACGATTTCAGTGTCGTGTATGTGGCCAACAATTCCAACACCTTGCTGCCCACGCCGTATCGCCTCTCGGCGATTTGGGCGGGTCATGAGGGCTCTTTGGTGTTGTGGGTTTTGATGCTGGCGCTGTGGTCGGTGGCGGTGGCCACGTTTTCCAAGCGTTTGCCACAGGCTTTGGTGGCGCAGGTGCTGGGCGTCATGGGCGCGGTGTCTGTGGGTTTCCTGACCTTCATCCTGACTTTGTCCAACCCGTTCGCGCGGCAGTTTCCAGCGCCCTCTGAAGGCCGCGACTTGACGCCTTTGCTGCAAGACCCGGGTTTGGTGATTCACCCGCCCATGCTCTACATGGGCTATGTGGGCTTGTCGGTGGCCTTTGCTTTTGCCATGGCGGCGCTGTTGTCGGGGCGGCTGGACGCCGCATGGGCGCGTTGGGCAAGGCCCTGGACGGTGGCGGCCTGGGGCTTTTTGACACTGGGCATCGCTTTGGGGTCGTGGTGGGCTTACTACGAACTGGGCTGGGGCGGCTGGTGGTTTTGGGACCCGGTGGAAAACGCCTCGCTCATGCCCTGGCTGGTGGCCACGGCGCTGATCCATTCGCTGATGGTCACCGACAAGCGTGGGCAGTTCAAGGCCTGGACGGTGCTCTTGGCCATTGGCGCGTTCTCACTCAGTTTGCTCGGCACCTTCCTGGTGCGCTCGGGGGTGTTGACATCGGTGCACGCCTTTGCGACCGACCCGGGGCGGGGCGTGTTCATCTTGCTGTTTTTGGTGGTGGTGGTGGGTGTGTCGCTGGCTTTGTTTGCCTGGCGCGCGCAGCAGTGGGCCAATGCCTCGCAGCCTGTGGTGGGTTCGCGAGAATCGTTTTTGCTGCTCAACAGCGTGCTCTTGGTGGTGTCCATGGCAGCGGTCCTGCTGGGCACTTTGTACCCCTTGATCATCGACGCATTGAACCTGGGCAAGCTGTCTGTGGGCCCACCTTATTTTGACCGCGTGTTTGTGCCGCTGATGGTGCCGCTTTTGCTGGCCATGGTGCCGGGCACGGTGGTGCCCTGGCATGTGGCGCGCTGGGCAGCGCTGCGCGCGGTGCTGGTGCCGGGGGCGCTTGCGCTGCTGGCGGCCAGCGCTTGGGCCAGTTGGGGCGCGGCGCCTCAGGACGCAGAGGCCGTGACCACCGC
>JAIXOZ010000038.1 GCA_027486495.1 Comamonadaceae bacterium
CAATTCAAAAAGCACCCGAAGGTGCCTTGGCGTTTGGTGTGTCGCGACTCAAACCTGCATCGGCTGCGCCACCAGCTTCACCCCCAGCGCGGTGCATACGCGGGCCATGGTGCCCAGCGCGTGGGTCAGCTCGGCGGGGTCGTTTTCTTCCAGCACCAGCGTCAGGTAGTTGGCCACATCTTCATCGGTCTTGAGGTATTCGGCCATGTCGAAGTCGGGCAGGTCAGTCGCTTTGATTCTTTGGGTCATGGTCAATTGCTCCCTGCAAGTTTTGCTCAAAGCAATGGTGCGGGATATTTAAGGCTTGACGGTCAGAAGTTCCGCGCCTTGGTCGAATTTGAGCAGGTAGTCGCTGATGCGCTCAAAGGTGGCGGTCACGGGTTTAACGGGGTGGTCTGATGTGGCCACTTCGGCACTGAACACCGAGCCCAGAAGGAGTTTGAAGGGATTCACTTCGACGGGTTGGGCCACGAAGAATTTTT
Source organism: Comamonadaceae bacterium (assembly GCA_027486495.1). Classification (GTDB taxonomy): domain Bacteria; phylum Pseudomonadota; class Gammaproteobacteria; order Burkholderiales; family Burkholderiaceae_C; genus Limnohabitans_A. The sequence goes on from JAIXOZ010000038.1 coordinate 483, forward strand.
GAGCTACTTGTTTGAGTTGCTTGACGTTAGAGGTTTGGTAAATAGCTGAGTTGATCACGTCGAGTACGAATTCTGTGCAGTTTTGGCGGCCCTCGTTGTAGGGGTTGGCAATGACCGAGTAGCGTGGTTCGTGCAGCGATGCATAGGCTGGTGATGCGATCAATTGGACGAGGCGTTGTTGCAGTTCGGCAGACGGAATCAGGATGCCTGCCTCCATGTGTGCCACGCCTGAAAAGAAGTCCACCGGGTAATCAATCTCCAGACGGCTTGTGTTGGGTTTGTCGTCATATTGGTAAAGGTTATGGATGGCGTAGCCGGGCAGCGTTCGGCCATCGGCGGTTTGGATTTGCGAGTACACCACGAACGCCACATGCGTGAAGCGCATCCCCTGTGGCATCTCAGACAGAGGACGTCCCATGCGGGCAAGGATGGCCACATGTGCGCCTTTGCTGGCCAGGGTGCGTTCCACTTTCTTGGCGAATGTGATGATCTCTTCTGCTTTGAAGTGCGTGGTTTCGCCACCCCCGAGGCTGGCGGAGCTGAAGCCCGGTGCTGCGACCGCAGTGCCCAAAAGGCACAGGCTCAGAATGCATGTGATGAGTTGACGCATGTTGGGCAATCAGTTTTTAGCAGCAGGCTGCTGCAGTGCTTTGTTGGGCGGGATGATGGAGACGGTTTCCTCGGTCACAGGCAGTGGGGTGCCAATGGGGCTGGTGGCTGCATTCATGAGCGAGCCGCCTGCTTGCACAGCAACGCTGCCCACACCGACGGCGATGGTGCCACTGGCCAGCAGTGGTGTGGCGACAACGCCAGATGCCAATTGACCGGTAGCGAGCAGGCTGTGTCCTGCGCTGGCGGCGGCATTGCTGCTGGCTTGTCCACCGGTTTTGACTGCTTTTTGCAATTGTTCAGCTGGGTTGGCCATGGCACTGGCGGCGAACAGGCTAAAAAAGCCAATGAGCACGGCCTTTGAGTTTGATTTGATCATTTCCATATCCTCTTGATAATTCAAAAAGTACTTCATAGATACTCATTTTATCTTTTTGACGTGAAGGCCTGTCAGCAATGGTCAAGAACGGTAGCGAACAACGGCGTCCTCGTACGCCATTGTTTGATTGAGGGCAGGTCTCGTGGTGGATCTGGTTTTTAGGGCTGAAGAAGGCTTGAAGGTGGTTCTGATTCACCATGCATTGCTTGAATCAACAAATTGTTTGTGATTGGCGCATGATCGAAAGCTTTGTCAGCGACGAAACTGAGCGGCTGTTTGAGACTGGTAAATCTCGCCGTTTGCCGCCCGAGATCCTCAAACGAGCCGTGATGCGCCTCTCGCAGCTTCAGGCTGCAGTCGAAGTCGATGACTTGCGCATGCCGCCTTACAACCGTCTGGAGGCGTTGACGGGGGATTGGGCTGGCAAATGGAGCATCCGTGTCAATGACCGTTGGCGTTTGTGCTTTCGGTTTGAGCATGGGTATGCGCATGATGTTGAAATTGTGGACTACCCCAGAGGAGTGATGAAGATGACTGCCAAAAATCCTGTGGATGGCCTGCCCGTTGTTCACCCCGGTGAGTTTTTGCGTGAGACGCTGAAAGATCTGGCCATGACCCAAGCTGCGTTTGCCCAAGCCATTGGGGTATCCGCCATGGGTGTGTCGCATTTACTCAAAGGCGATCGCCCGGTGACTGCCGAGTTGGCTCTGCGCCTTGGCCGTGCAATGGGGCAAACACCGCAGTATTGGCTCAACCTTCAATCTGCTTATGACCTGAAAGTGGCACAGATTCAAATGAAAGTCAGTTTGAACGATGTGCGCCAGTTGTCGTTGGCATGAGTGAATCCTTGACACCTGAGACCGTCTTATTGGGCATTCTGGAGGGCACTTTGTCCGGAAATTCGACAGGGTCAAGGATGAAAACTGCCGCAGTGCCCCGTTCAGGCAAACTACCCCCCTTTGTTCACCTTCCCAGCCGCTGATCGACCGATGGTCGGCCGCTGGGACGCCCCAACTGCCCGGAACCACAGCATGGAAATCAAAGTCAACTTTCTCGACAAACTGCGCCTGGAGGCCAAGTTTGACGACTTCACCGTGCTGGCCGATCAGCCCATTCGTTACAAAGGCGATGGCTCGGCGCCGGGGCCGTTCGATTACTTCTTGGCCTCGTCGGCATTGTGTGCGGCGTATTTTGTGAAGCTGTATTGCGAGACGCGCGGCATTTCCACCGAGCACATCCGCCTGTCGCAAAACAACATCGTGGACCCCGATAACCGCTACCTGCAGACCATCAAGATTCAGGTGGAGTTGCCGGCCGACATGTCCGACAAAGACCGCCAGGGCATTTTGCGGTCGATTGACCGCTGCACGGTCAAAAAGGCGATCCAAGCGGGCCCCACTTTCATCGTTGAAGCGGTGGACAACCTGGACGCCGATGCGCAGGCCTTGCTTTCGCTGAAGGCCGATGCGCAAGCGCAGACCTTCATTGCGGGCAAGGATTTGCCGCTGGAGCAGACCATCGCCAACATGACGCGGATCTTGGCCGATTTGGGCATCAAGATCGAGATCGCGTCTTGGCGCAACCTGGTGCCCAATGTGTGGTCGCTGCACATCCGCGACGCGCATTCGCCCATGTGTTTCACCAACGGCAAGGGCTCGACCAAAGAGAGCGCCCTGGCCTCGGCTTTGGGTGAATACATCGAGCGGCTGAACAACAACCACTTTTACGCGGGCGTGTTTTTTGGCGAAGACATTGCGCAGGCCGAATTTGTGCACGACCCCAAAGAGCGTTGGTTCCAGCCTGGCAAGCGCGACGCGCTGCCCAAAGGCTTGTTGGACGCGCATTGTTTGCCCATCTACAACCCCGACGGCGAACTCAAGGCCTCGCACCTGTTCGACACCAACTCGGGCAACACCGCGCGCGGCATTTGTGCGCTGCCTTATGTGCGTCAGTCCGATGGGGAAGTGGTGTACTTCCCGTCCAACTTGGTGGAAAACCTGTTCGTGAGCAACGGCATGAGCGCGGGCAACACGCTGGTCGAAGCGCAGGTGCAGTGCCTGTCCGAAATTTTTGAGCGGGCCGTCAAGCGCGAGATTCTGGAAGGCGAAATGGCTTTGCCTGACGTGCCGCCGGCCGTGTTGGCCCAATACCCCGGCATCGTGGCGGGCATCGAGGCCTTGGAGTCGCAGGGTTTTCCGGTCTTGGTCAAAGACGCGTCGCTGGGCGGGGTGTACCCGGTGATGTGCGTGACGCTGATGAACCCGCGCACCGGCGGTGTGTTCGCGTCCTTTGGCGCACACCCGCGCATGGAAGTGGCGCTGGAGCGCAGCCTGACCGAGCTGCTGCAGGGCCGCAGTTTTGAGGGCCTGAACGACCTGCCAGCGCCCACCTTCATCAGCAACGCCGTGACCGAGCCCAACAACTTTGTGGAGCACTTCATCGACTCCAGCGGGGTGGTGTCGTGGCGGTTTTTCAGCGCCAAGGCCGACCATGAGTTTGTGGAGTGGGACTTTGCCGGTGAGGGCGAAGACGCCACCGCGCAAGAGGCCGCCACGCTGTTTGGCATCTTGCAAGCCATGGGCAAAGAAGCCTATGTGGCAGTGCACGACCAACTGGGTGCCACAGCGTGCCGCATTTTGGTGCCGGGTTATTCCGAGGTCTATCCGGTCGATGACCTGATTTGGGACAACACCAACAAAGCGCTCTTGTTTCGCGCCGATGTGCTGAACCTGCACCGCCTGGACGACGAGGCTTTGGAAGCCTTGTTGGACCGATTGGAGAACAACGAGCTGGACGATTACCTCGACATCGCCACCCTGATCGGCATCGAGTTCGACGACAACACGGTGTGGGGCCAGTTGACGGTGATGGAGCTCAAACTCTTGATCCACCTGGCTTTGCAGCAGCTGGAAGAGGCCCACGAACTGGTGGGCGCTTTCCTGCAATACAACGACAACACGGTGGAGCGCCGCTTGTTTTACCAAGCCTTGAACGTGGTGCTGGAGGTGACGCTGGGCGAAGACTTGGCCCTGGAAGACTACGTGGTGAACTTCCGGCGCATGTTTGGCGACGAGCGCATGGACGCGGCGATAGGCTCGGTGGAGGGCAGCGTGCGCTTTCATGGCCTCACGCCCACCAGCCTCCAGCTGGAAACCCTGGACCGGCATCAGCGCTTGCTGGACAGCTACAAAAAACTGCACGCGGCACGGGCGCGCGTGGCGCAGAAGCAGACATGAGGCGCTGACAACTTTGTTCATGTTGCAAGCGAAGGCGATCTCTTTCAAATGCTTGGATTGATCATTGCCGCCCAGCATCCCGTGCTGCTGGTTGTGATGCAACACAAGGATTAACGGTCATGTATTGAGCACCTTGCTTGTATGCAAGTCGGTCGTCGCTGATGCGCGAAAAAGTTGCGGCAACGGGTTGTGTACGGTGGTCGGATGTGCTTACATGGCCAAAATCTTCAGCAGATGCAGTTGCATGCGCGGCATGAAGCCAGCGCATTCCACTTCGGCTTGCGCCACCAGTGGGGCTTGGTCCACGGGTTTCCCGTTTGTATGGCGGCAACTTTGCCGATCACAGCGCTTTTGGCCACAGGGTCTTGCAGGACGGTGTGGATCATGACCGTGGTTTGTACTTGCTGCAGAGAGAATGATGTGCTTTGTCAAAGCGCAGAGGGTGGACTTGAACTCAACCCGTGTTGCGCAAGCCCGCCGCAATCCCGTTGATGGAGATGTGAATCCCGCGTTGCACCCGTTCGTCGGCCAGGCCAGCGCGGTAGCGACGGATCAGCTCGACTTGCAGGTGATGCAGAGGGTCGATGTAGGGGAAACGGTGGCGAATCGAGCGGTCGAGTGCGGGGTTGCTGGCCAGACGGTTTTTCTCGCCCGTGATCTGCGTGAGGGCGTCGGCCGTGCGGTGCCATTCGGCTTCGATGGCGGTGAAGATTTTTTTGCGCAAACGGGCGTCTTCCACCAGCTCGGCGTAACGTGAGGCCAGAGCCAGGTCGCTCTTGGCCAGCACCATGTCCATGTTGGACAGCAGGGTGCGGAAGAAGGGCCATTGGCGGTACATCTTTTGCAGCAAGGCCAGTGCGGCTTTGCGCTCGGCGGCGTCGGGTCTGTCCAAAAAGGCTTGCACGGCTGAGCCAAACCCCAGCCAGCCGGGGAGCGTCAGGCGGCACTGGCCCCAGCTGAAGCCCCAGGGGATGGCGCGCAGGTCTTCGATCTTTTGCAGCGCCTTGCGCGAGGCGGGGCGTGATCCGATGTTCAGCTGTGTCAGTTCTTTGAGCGGCGTGGACCCAAAAAAGTAGTCGGTGAAGCCGGGGGTCTCGTACACCAGGGCTCGGTAGGCCTCCATGCTGGCCTCTGACAACTCGGCTGCTGCGTCCAAAAAGGCCCGTGTGGCAGGCTTGGTGGGTTGCAGCAGGGTGGCTTCCAGCGTGGCGGCCACCAGCGTCTCAAGGTTGCGGCGGCCGATTTCGGGGTTGGCGTATTTGGAGCCGATGACCTCGCCTTGCTCGGTCAGGCGGATTTGTCCTCGCACGGTACCCGGGGGCTGGGCCAGGATGGCCTGGTAGCTGGGACCACCGCCCCGGCCCACCGTGCCGCCTCGGCCATGGAACATGCGCAAGGTGATGCCATGGCTGCTTTGAAGATGGTCAAACAGTTCCACCAAAGCGATTTCGGCGCGGTACAGCTCCCAATTGCTGGTGAAGATGCCGCCGTCCTTGTTGCTGTCCGAGTAGCCCAGCATGATGTCTTGCTCGCCACCCGAGCGTTGAATCAGCGCGGCCACGCCGGGCAGTGCGTAGAAGTCGCGCATGATGGGCGCGGCGTTGCGCAGGTCTTCAATCGTCTCGAACAGGGGCACCACGATCAGGTCGTTGTGCGCTTGCGCGTCCAACGTGCCGCGCAGCAGGCCCACTTCTTTTTGCAGCAGCAGCACTTCCAGCAAGTCGCTCACGGTTTCGGTGTGGCTGATGATGTAGTGGCGGATGGCCTGCCGCCCGAAGCTGCCCAGCATGCGTTGTGCCGTGTCAAAAATGGCCAACTCAGAAACTGTGTGGGCGCTGTAAGCGGCCCCAGGCACACGCAGCGGACGGGCGTCGTTCAAGAGGCCCAACAACAGTGCTTGTTTGGCATGCTCGTCAAGCTGGCGGTAGTTTTTTTCAACGCGCGCTGTGGTCAGGAGTTCGGCCACCACTTCTTCGTGTTGGTCGGAGCTTTGGCGCAGGTCCACCGTGGCCAAATGGAAGCCAAACACCTCCACGGCGCGGATCAATGGATGCAGCCGCTGGGCGGCCAGGGCTTCGGCGTGGTGGCTGCGCAAAGACGCTTCGATCACTCGCAGATCGGCCAGAAATTCCGCAGCGCTTGCATAGGGATTTTGTGGTGCCACGGCGTGGCGGGCGGCATCGCCACCCGTGAGGTTTTTCAGGGTGGCAGCCAAGCGGGCGTAGATGCCCGTGAGCGCCCTGCGGTAGGGCTCGTCCTGGCGGTGTTCGTTGGTGTCGGGCGACTGTGCGGCCAGCGCCAGCATCTCGGGGCCAAAGGCCACCAGCATGGCCGACAGCGACAGCTCGCCGCCCAAGAAATGCACTTCGGTCAGGTAGTGGCGCAGGGCCACATCACTTTGGCGGGTGAGGGCGTGTTCCAGTGTGGCTGCGGTCACGTTGGGATTGCCGTCGCGGTCGCCGCCAATCCACTGGCCCATGCGCAAAAAGCTGGCAATCGGTTGACCCGGCAGGGCTTGCTCCAGCTCGGCATAGAGCTTGGGTATCTCGCGCAAAAATGTGGCTTCGTAGTAACTCAGTGCGTTTTCAATCTCGTCGGCCACCGTCAACTTGGTGAAGCGCAAGAGGCGTGTTTGCCAGAGCTGCATCACGCGGGCACGCATTTGTTGTTCGTTGGCTGCCAATTCTTTGGGGCTGAGTGCGTCTTTGGCGGCGTTGACGGCGGCGGCCCGCGCCTTGATGGCGTCTCGCTCGGTCAAGAGATGGGCGATGTCGCGCTCGGCTTCGAGAATGCTTTGGCGCTGCACCTCGGTGGGGTGTGCCGTGAGCACGGGCGAGACGAAACTGGTGGCCAGCATGTCCGCGATGCTTTTGGGTGTGATGCCCGCCCATCGCAGACGCTGCAACGCCACATCGATGCTGCCTTCTTGCGTGTGACCCGCCCGCTCGTGGATGGCGCGGCGGCGGATGTGGTGACGGTCTTCGGCCAGGTTGGCCAAATGGCTGAAGTAGGTGAAGGCGCGGATGACGCTCACAGCGCGGTCGCCAGGCAGGCTTTTGAGCAGTTTTTTCAGGGCCTTGTCGGCCTCGTGGTCGGCGTCGCGCCGAAAAGCCACCGAAAGCTTGCGGATTTGTTCGACCAATTCATAGGCCTCCGGGCCTTCTTGCACCCGGATCACATCGCCCAAAATACGGCCCAGCAAACGGATATCCTCGACCAGGGGGCGCTCGCTGTCGCGTTTTTCTCGGGTGCTGCTCGCGGGCGTGGTGGGGGGCAAGGCGTGGTTTGAGGCGGCCTGTTTCATCGTGTGCTCGGGGCTGAGGGTGTGAAAGTCCGGGTGCACGGGGTGCACCCCTAGGACATTCGGGGGTGTCAATTTCCCTTGACGTCATGCTAGCATCGTCAGGAGAGACAAAATTACCAATTGATTTCATTTTGATGGAGTCAAAATTTTTTCAGGAACCTTGCCGTGACCGAGACCCAAAAACCCGCCATCGTCATCGCCACCCGAGAGAGCCGTTTGGCACTGTGGCAAGCCGAACATGTCAAATCCTTGCTGGAGGGGCTTGGCTGCACGGTCAAGTTGCTGGGCATGACCACCCAGGGCGACCAGATCCTGGATCGCAGCCTGTCCAAAGTGGGCGGCAAAGGCCTTTTTGTCAAGGAGTTGGAGGTCGCGCTGCAAGAGGGTCAAGCCGACATCGCGGTGCATTCGCTCAAAGATGTGCCCATGGACATGCCCGAGGGCTTTGAGCTGGCCTGCGTGATGGAGCGCGAAGACCCCCGTGATGCTTGGGTTTCGTCACAGTACGCTCGCTTGGAAGACTTGCCCCAAGGCGCTGTGGTGGGCACATCGAGCCTGCGCCGCACCGTGCTGCTGCGGGCGCTGCGCCCCGATTTGAAAATCGAGCCCCTGCGCGGCAATTTGGACACGCGCCTGCGCAAACTCGACGAAGGCCAGTACGCGGGCATTGTGCTGGCGGCTGCAGGCCTCAAGCGTCTGGAGATGAGCGAGCGGATTCGCCACATTTTTGAAACCGATCAAATGCTACCTGCTGCAGGGCAGGGTGCTTTGGGCATCGAAATCCGCAGCGACCGCGCCGATTTGCGCGCCTTGCTGGCGCAGCTGGCCGATGCGCCCTCGTGGCGGCGCGTGGCGGCCGAGCGGGCGGTGAGCCGCGCCATGGGCGGCAGTTGCTCCATGCCTTTGGCCGCGCACGCGATTATCGAGGACGGTGTGCTCAAGTTGCAAGCGGCTTGGGGTGACCCGGAGGGCAGCACCACCTTGGTCACAGCCGACGCGCAAGCCAGCACCGATGGCCTGCAGGCGGCTGAAGCCTTAGGCCTGAGCGTGGCGCAAGCTTTGCGCGACGGCGGAGCGCATTGAGGCTGGGCGCTGACATGGCGCCGGCTTCCGCCGCTTCTATTCCCGCTGTCCCTTGGCGGGTGATCGTGACCCGACCCGAACGTGAGGCTCAGGCTTGGGCCGAGGCCTTGCAGGCGCGGGGGGTGCCTTGCGAGACCTTGCCCCTGATCGAGATAGCCGCTTTGCCCGAGCCCTTGGCGCTGGCGCAGGCCTGGCAGGCGGTGCCCGGTCATTTGGCGCTGATGTTTGTCAGCGCCAATGCGGTGCGTTTTTTCATGGCGGCCCGGCCTGCGGGTTTGTCGATGCCCATTTGCCGCGCCTGGTCGACCGGCCCCGGCACCCGTGCCGCTTTACTGGCCACGGGTTGGCCTGAGGACCTGATCGATTCGCCGGCTGAAGACGCGCCCCAGTTCGATTCGGAAGCCCTGTGGGACTTGGTGGCGCTGCGGGTGCAGGCGGCGGCCTGTGCATTGGCCCCGTCAAAGCCCTCGGTGCTGATCGTGCGTGGCGCCGATGCCCAAGGGCAACTTGCCGGGCGTGATTGGCTGGCGCTGAAGCTTGAAAGCGAGGGCTTGGAGGTCTTGCAAGCCGTGGCCTATGTGCGCCAGGCCCCCGTTTTCAACCCTGTGCAACAAAGCTTGGCACGGCAGGCCGTTGGCGATGGCAGTGCTTGGTTGTTCAGCAGTTCCGAGGCGGCGCAGCACCTCTTGCAGGCCTGCCCCGACTTGCCTTTGGCGCAGGCGCGAGCCCTGACCACGCACCCGCGCATTGCCCAGCGGCTGCATCAGTTGGGTTGGGGGCGGGTGGATCTGGTGCCATCAGGCGTTGACGCACAAACCCAGTCGATAAAATCGCTCACATGACCACCCCCACTGATGCTGTTATTGAAGGCGAACCCAAGGCCGTGCCTGTGCCCGAATCGGCCAAGGCCGTGACGACTGCGCAACCCCCTCGCTGGCTCGTGGCATTGGTGGGTGCTGTGGCCGTGATCGCCTTGGGGGTGTCGGTGCTGCTGTGGCAAAAGCTCTCGCGCATTCAGGAACAACTGGCCCGCCAAAGCGCCGATACGGGTTTGCAGGCACTGGAGGCCAAGACCTGGGCCAAGCAGGCGCAGGAAACCGTGCAAAACAGCGCCGCCCGCGTTGCGCTCATGGAGGCCCGCCTGTCTGAGGTGGCTTTGCAGCGCACCCAGCTGGAAGAATTGATGCAAAGCCTGTCGCGCTCTCGCGATGAAACCCTGGTGGTGGACATCGAGTCGGCTCTGCGATTCGCGCAGCAGCAAGCGCAGATGACCGGCAGCACCGAGCCCTTGTTGGCGGCTTTGCAGTCGGCCCACAAGCGCGTGCAGCGTGCTGCCCAGCCTCGCCTGACACCAGTTTCGAGGGCCCTCGAAAATGACCTGGCGCGACTGAAAAGCTTGCCGTCTTTTGACATGCCGGGCTTGATGTCCAAGCTCGATGAAGGGGTGGCCGTGGTGGACGGGCTGGCGCTGATCAACGCACCACGGGTCTCTCAAAGTCAGATTCGCCAGCAGGCTGAGGCCTCGGGGGAGCAAACGCCGCCCACTTGGTGGATGAATGGCCTCACGCGCATGGCCGATGAAATCAAGGGATTGGTGCGGGTCAGCCGCATTGACGCGCCCGAAGCGGCTTTGCTCTCGCCCGAGCAGGCGTTTTTCTTGCGTGAGAACCTCAAACTCAAACTGCTCAATGCTCGCCTGGGCTTACTGGCACGCCAAAAAGAAGGTGTACGCAACGACTTGGGGGCCGCCGCTGTGTTGGTGCGCCGTTATGCCGAGCCCCAGTCGCGGCGCACCGCCCAGCTGTTGCAGTTGCTCGAGCAAACCAGCGAGCAGGTGCGCACGGCCGAATTGCCGAGCATCGAGGCCTCGCTCATGGCCTTGAACACCGCAGCGGCAGGAAGGTAAACCCCCATGCGTGCTGCCTTGTGGCTCATCACTTTGTTCGCCTTGGCGGTGGCTGGGGCCTGGCTGGCGGGTAACAACCAGGGCACAGTGACCTTGTTTTTGTTTCCTCACCGGATCGACCTGTCGCTCAACCTTGCCGTCTTGGTCGTCTTTTTGGTGGTGTTGTTGGTGATTTTGGCGCAGCGGGCTTTAGGGGCCTTTTTGGCTTTGCCCAAAAGGGCGCAACGCTGGCGGCTGCAACAAAAAGAGCGGGCCAGCCATTCAGACTTGCTCGATTCGATGGGCCATTTGATGGCGGGACGCTATTTGCGGGCACGCAAGGCGGCCGAGCAGACACTGGCGAAAGAGGCGCTGTTGCAGGCCTCGGGTGTGACGCTGGACCACGCAGTGTCTTTGCGCGGCCTAGCGCACATCATCGCGGCCGAGGCCAGCCACGCTTTGCAGGACAAGGCGCAAAGACAGCATCACCTGGACCTGGCCTTGGCGCAGGTGCAAGCAAGCGCCGGTAGTGAGTGCCAGAGTTTGCTGGAGGGCACGCAGTTGCGCGCTGCTCGCTGGTTGCTCGACGACCGCGATGCCACAGCCAGTCTCGCGCGGCTTAATGCCTTGCCCCCCGCCGTGGGCAGGCGCATGGCGGCCATGCGGCTGCAGCTCAAAGCGGCCCGTTTGGCCGGTCAACTGGAAAAGGCGCTTGAAACGGCCAGTTTGCTGGCCAAGCACCGTGCGTTTTCTCCTGAGGCTGCAGAAAGTCTGATGACCCGTTTGATGCTGGACTTGTTGGGACAGACCCGCGACATGGACAGCTTGCAGCGCGTCTGGAAGCGCCTGACGCCGAGCCAGCGCTTGATGCCCATGGTGGCGGCTGAGGCGGCACAACGCTGCTTGCAGCTCGGCGGCTCTGCCGCCACGGCCCGTTTGTGGTTGCAAGACCTGTGGATTCCGATGCAGGCCAATCCACTGATCTGGTCCGACGCGCAATTGCTGTGCGTGGTGCAGGCTTTTGACGCCTGCTTGCCGGGCGTGGAGGCCGAGGATGCCTTTGTTTGGTTGTCCCGTGTGGAGAGCGCCCAGCAGTCGCAACTCCGGGCCGCACATCTTCAGTACCTGGCCGGGAGGTTGTGCCTGCGCCAGCGCCTGTGGGGCAAGGCCCAGAGTCTGTTGGCCCAAGCCGTCAAAAACCTGCACGCCCCTGTGCTGCAGCGCAAAGCCTGGATCGCCCTGGCTGAATTGGCCGAGCAGCGCCAAGACCCAGTGCAAGCCGCTGCCGCCTGGAAACAAGCTGCCAGCGTGTCACCGGACTGAAGCTGCGGCAGACAGCCCTGAATGTCACTTCGCGAGGGGATCGGTCTTCGCAGGTCGGTGCCTTCAGGTCCGATATCTTCGTCACACCCATGCCTCTTGAAAATGTCGATGAGCGAAAAGATGGCTGTCGGACCGTATTTCAAGTGTGGACGCGTGCATAAAAAAACCGGGCCTGAGCCCGGTTTTTTTAGGCGCTTTCGCGCGCTTGGTACAGATCAGAACGGCACTTGGAGTGAGTTCAGGTCTTTGCGTGTTTCGACCAGCACCAGCGGGCCTTCGTTCACCACGACAACGGGTGGGCGTTCGCGTGGCACGCGCACGGCTGCCGGCTCAGCCGCAATGGCGGCTTGCACCGCAGCGACTTTGGCGCTGTCCGAGTTCACCCAAACCAAACCCGAGTTGTGTGCCACTTGCTGCAGGTTGTCGATGGGCAGCGTGTAGCCTGCCACGGCAGGCAAGGCCGTGCTGGCTGCTTCGGCGGCGCTGGCGGTCTGCGCTGTGGCGACTGCGGCCACAGGTGCTGCTGTTGCGCCAGGCGCTGGCACAGCAACCACGGGAGCTGCCACCGCCTCAGCCACCGGGGCTGAGACTTTTTCAACCACGGGAGCCAATTGCGGTGAGGAAACCGGTGCGGTTTCCGGGCTAGATTGAGGCGCGGCTGCCGACAGGGTTGGATCCGATGTGGCGTGGGCTGGCTGGGCACGCTCGAAATACGAACGTGTGGCAGGGCGTTCATCTGCCGGGGCTTCAGCGATTAGGCGGCTGGGCTCGGCGTTGTCTTCAACAGTGGCTGGCTCACCTGATGCGTCCTGACGTGCTTCGCCAGCGCGTTCTCGGCGGTCACGACCGTAGCGATCACGCGAGCGGCGTTCGCGGCGCTCACTGTTTTCAGCTGCGTTGTTGCTCTCGGCGGAGGTGTTGCTGTCTGCTGTCCCGTCAGCTGGCAAAGCTGGTTCAACAGCGCTGGCATCGGTGGCATCGCTCGGGCGGCGCTCGGAGCGCTCGCCACGTTCACGTCGGCCTTCACTTGCGCGTTCACTCCCGCGTTCGCCACGTTCACGGCGACCTTCACGGGGCTCGCGTGGTGCGCGCTCTGTGCGCACTTCGCTTTCATCGGCATTCAACTCGGTCTGAGCTTCGCTGCGGCCTTCGTTCAGGCTGTCGGAGCGCTGGACTTCTGCTGGGTTGTCGCCGCGCAGGCTCGAGCGGCCATCACGGCGGCCTTCACGGGCAGGGCGATCACCGTTGGGGCGCTCGCTGCGCTCACCGCGCTCCGTGCGCTCTGAGCGCTCTGTGCGCTCGCCGCGTTCACCGCGTTCAGAACGGTCACTGCGTGGAGGACGGGCTTCGGCTTCGCGGCCTTCGATTCTGCCTTCTCCACGGCGTCCGCTCTCGCGTGGAACGCGGACGTCGCCTGTAGCGCCTTCGCTGCGCTCGCCTCGGCGGCCATCGCGTCCACCACCACGGCGACCATCACGGCCAGATTCGCGACCACCCTCACGGCGTTCGCTGTCACGGCGGCCTTCGCGGGCTTTTTCGTCTTGCTTGACCGCAGGTGCGGCCACGGGCTCGGCGATAGCGCCGCCGAGCAGGTTTCTCAACCACCCAAAAAAGCCACCCGAAGCGGTTGCTGCCGGTGTTGTTGCAGCGGCTTTGGTCACCGGCTTGGCCGCAGCCACAGGGGCTTCGGGCTTGGGGGAGGCCACGGGGGCGGGTGCGTCAGGCAGCACACCTTTGATCACGGGTGTCTGCTTGTTGGTCGGCTCTTGTGAGCGGCGTGTGACGGTGGTCGCATCTTCGATCTCTTCGGCCATTTTGTAGCTGGCTTCAATGCGGTCCAAGCGTGGGTCATCGTGCTTCAAACGCTCGAGTTTGTAGTGCGGTGTTTCCAACGATTTGTTAGGCACCAGCAGCACGTTGATGCGTTGCTGCAATTCGATCTTGGCGATCTCAGAGCGCTTTTCATTGAGCAGGAAAGACGCGACTTCGACGGGCACTTGCGCGTGCACAGCGGCGCTGTTGTCCTTCATGGACTCTTCCTGGATGATGCGCAAAATCTGCAACGCCGAGCTTTCGGTGTCGCGGATGTGGCCAGCGCCGCCGCAACGTGGGCAAGGGATCGATGCGCCTTCGCTCAAAGCAGGCTTCAAGCGCTGGCGGCTCATCTCCAGCAGGCCGAATTTGCTGATCGAGCCGAACTGAACGCGGGCACGGTCCTGACGCAGAGCGTCGCGCAAGCGGTTTTCCACCTCGCGGCGATTCTTGCTTTCGTCCATGTCGATGAAGTCGATCACGATCAGGCCGCCCAAATCGCGCAAGCGCATCTGGCGAGCCACTTCGTCGGCGGCTTCCAAGTTGGTGCGGGTGGCGGTTTCCTCGATGTCGCCGCCCTTGATGGCGCGGGCCGAGTTCACGTCCACCGACACCAAAGCTTCGGTGTGGTCGATCACGATGGCGCCGCCAGAAGGCAGCTGCACGGTGCGTGCGTAGGCCGACTCGATCTGGTGCTCGATCTGGAAGCGGGAAAACAGTGGCGCGTCGTCGCGGTAGCGCTTCACACGCGGTGCAAACTCGGGCATGACGTGGCTCATGAACTGCTGAGCCTGGTCGTAAATGTCGTCGGTGTCGATCAGGATGTCGCCGATGTCGTTGTTGAAGTAATCGCGGATGGCGCGGATCACCAGGCTCGACTCTTGGTAGATCAGGAAAGCGCCTTTGCCCTGGGTGGCACCGTCAATCGCAGTCCACAGCTTGAGCAAATAGTTCAGGTCCCACTGCAGCTCGGGCGCGGAGCGGCCGATGCCTGCGGTGCGGGCGATGATGGACATGCCCTTGGGGTATTCCAGCTGGTCCATCGCCTCTTTGAGCTCGGCCCGGTCGTCGCCCTCGATGCGGCGGCTGACGCCACCACCACGGGGGTTGTTGGGCATGAGCACCACATAGCGGCCCGCCAGGCTGACGAAGGTGGTGAGCGCTGCGCCCTTGTTGCCGCGCTCTTCTTTTTCGACCTGCACCAAGAGGGATTGGCCCTCTTTGATCACGTCTTGAATGCGGGCCTGGCTGACGGACACGCCTTCGGCAAAGTATTGGCGGGAGATTTCCTTGAAGGGCAAAAAGCCGTGGCGGTCTTCGCCGTAGTCCACAAAGCAAGCTTCGAGCGAGGGCTCGACGCGGGTCACGATGGCTTTGTAAATGTTGCCCTTGCGTTGCTCACGGCCTTCGATTTCGATTTCGTAGTCGAGGAGTTTTTGTCCATCGACGATGGCCAGGCGGCGCTCTTCAGCTTGCGTGGCGTTGATCAGCATCCGTTTCATGATGCGTTCCTTTTCTTGTCAGCTTGGCCCCACTGCAGAAAGATGTCTGCGGTCTGGGAACCTGTTTACACAACTGGCCTTGGATTTTTGAAATCTCAAAGCCTCCGTTGCCGGAGCTGACGCCTGAAACGATGGGAATTGCCGAAGTGAATCGCCACTCAGCTGCGCGTGAGCACAGAAATGGGGATCGTGGCGCGTGGATGGGGCGAGGTGAACGTTGTGCAAAGATCTGTCCACTGCCGGGGGCTTCCCCCGGTGTGCAGGACCAACCGCCGGGCGCAAGGCGTGGAGGTGCACAAGGGCTTCGTGAGCCACTCCAAGCACTTCAGCAAAGTTCCGAACAGCACAAACATCTCGCTTAGATCCGTTCAGCAGCTTTATGAAGCTGCTGAACTGGGGTATTCCGTATCTGGGTTTTCAGGGCGTCGGCCCAACCTCCGGGGCGTTTTGCCACTGTCGGCGTTGGCCTTCAGTCTGCAAAATCGTGCCGAGGGTGGCATCGATCATCTGGTTTGGCACGGTGGTGGTGGACTAAACTCCAGATCTTCAGGAATTCATTTCCATTTGAATCAACCACTTACAGCCAATTGCCAGTGAATCACATTATAGGGGGCCAAACCGTGGTCACGGCACCTGCCGTGAAATGGCTGTTGGTGGACGAAGAATCTGCCGGTCAGCGTTTGGACAATTTTTTGATGCGCCACCTCAAAGGCGTGCCCAAAACCCACGTTTACCGCATCATCCGCAGCGGCGAAGTGCGCATCAACAAAGGCCGTGCCAGCGCTGAGACCCGGGTTGAACCCGGCGATGAGGTGCGGCTGCCCCCGGTTCGAATTTCCGAAAAAATCGCCGAAAAGGCGGCCCATCCGGCGCCGGGACGTGAATTTCCTACGCTTTTTGAAGACGACAGCCTGTTGGCCATCGATAAACCAGCTGGAGTGGCGGTGCATGGCGGCTCCGGCGTGAGCTTTGGTGTGATCGAACAATTGCGTCAAGCCAGGCCCCAGGCCAAGCTGCTGGAGCTGGTGCACCGGCTGGACCGCGACACCAGTGGCATTTTGCTGGTGGCCAAAAAGCGCAGCGCCTTGAAGCACTTGCAAGACCAGTTCCGCGAGCGGGAGACTGGCAAAACCTATTTGGCGCTGGTCAAAGGTGATTGGCCGACCAAACTCAAGGTGATTGACCAGCCTTTGCATAAATTCCTTTTGCCCGATGGTGAGCGCCGCGTGCGCGTGACCACTCCCGAAGACCCGGACGGTATGCGCTCGATCACTTTGGTCAAGGTCTCCCAACGGCTGGTGGACGCCACGCTGCTGGAGGTGACCATCAAGACCGGACGGACCCACCAGATCCGGGTGCACCTGGCGTCGCAAGGGCACCCGATTGCGGGTGATGACAAGTACGGCGATTTCGAGTGGAATCGCCAATTGATCAAATCCGGGGTCCGTGGGGTCCTCAAGCGCATGTTTTTGCACGCTTGGCGCTTGCAGTTCAACCACCCGGCGACCGACCAGCGCGTGGCCTTGCAAGCCGATTTACCTCCCGAATTGAAAGCCTACATCGACCATGCCCAACTCCAGACCCCGCCAGTTTGACCTGATCGCTTTCGATTGGGACGGCACGCTGTTCGACTCCACGGCGCTGATCACCCGCTGCATCCAGCGCGCCGTGGTGGATGTGGGCGGGCAAGAGCCCACTCGCGAAGCCGCTTCGTATGTGATCGGCATGTCGCTTTTGCCTGCGCTGGCCCATGCCGCGCCCGATGTGCCCAAGGAAAAATACCCGGCTCTGGGGGAGCGCTACCGCCACCATTACCTGCAGCACCAGCACGACATCAGCCTGTTTGAAGGCGTTCTCGATTTGCTGGACGCCCTCAAAGCCCGGCACCACTGGCTGACAGTCGCCACCGGTAAAAGCCGTTCTGGCCTGAACGAGGCTTTGCACGCGGTGGAGCTGCGCGGCGTGTTCGATGGCTCGCGCACGGCCGATGAGACGGCGGGCAAACCCAACCCCTTGATGCTGCATGAGTTGATGCGCGAATTTGGCGCAGAACCCGAGCGCACCTTGATGATTGGCGACACCACGCATGACCTGCAAATGGCGCTGAATGCCGGGTGTGCCAGCGTGGGAGTGAGTTATGGCGCGCACGAGCCCGCGGCCTTTCATGTCCTGAACCCGCGCCATGTGGCGCACAGCGTGCGCGAATTGCACGACTGGTTGTTGCAACACGCCTGAAAACGAGAGCGACCATGGCGCCCATGATCCCTTTTTGCCACAGCGCCGACTTGGTCAACGGGGGGCGTGCTGTGCCTTTTGACATCGTGTATGCCGGGCAGACTTGCCGGGCCTTTGCCATCCGTTTCCAAGGTCAGGTGCACGCTTACCTGAACCGCTGCACCCACGTGGCCATGGAGATGGACTACCAGCCCGACCGTTTTTTTGACAACACGGGGCGATGGTTGATGTGCGCCACACATGGCGCCACTTACCAACCCGATACCGGCGCTTGCGCGGGCGGACCTTGCCGTGGTGGACTGGTGAAAATAGACTTGTCAGAGCGTGACGGCGTGGTTCACTGGCATACTGCCTACAACTTGAAACCCCTTGAATTTTGAACATGCAAGACCCCCAGGACAGCACGTCCGCTCCCGCCTCTGCCCCCGCCACTGCACAAGCTTTGCCTGACACGGCACCTTCCCAATCCCCGGTGCTCAACCCCGTGGATGAAACCTGGGCCCGCAAAACCCTGGTGGACTTGGCTTTTGCCAACCTCAAGGAGCAGCAATCCCAGCGCCGCTGGAAGTTGGGCATGCGCCTGGCTTGGTTGCTTTTTGTGGGCTTCGTGGTCTGGCAAGTGTTCAGTCTCAACTCCCCCACCACGAACACCAGTTTCCCGCACACGGCGCTGGTCACCATTGAAGGTGAAATCGGGCCCGATACCGAAGCCAGTGCGCAAAACATCATGACGTCCATGCGCACAGCACTGGAGGACCCCGGCTCGCAGGCCTTGATATTGCTTATCAATTCGCCCGGTGGCAGCCCGGTGCAGGCGGGTTTGATCAATGACGAAGTCACGCGTTTGCGGGCCCTGCACAACAAACCCATTTATGCGGTGGTCGAGGAGTCGTGTGCATCGGCTGCTTACTACATCGCTGCTGCAACCGACCAGATTTATGTCGACAAGGCCAGTTTGGTGGGCAGCATAGGCGTGTTGATGGATGGTTTTGGCTTCACCGGGCTCATGGACAAGCTGGGCGTTGAGCGTCGCTTGATGACGGCGGGCGAGAACAAGGGCTTTCTGGACCCTTTCAGCCCACAAACTCAGCCTCAACGCCAACACGCTCAAGCCATGCTCAACCAGATTCACACGCAGTTCATTGACGTGGTTAAAAAAGGGCGGGGCGACCGCCTGAAGGAAACGCCTGAGCTTTACAGTGGCCTGTTTTGGAGTGGCCAGCAGGCCGTCGATTTGGGCCTGGCCGACAGCCTCGGCAGCATCGATGGCGTAGCCCGTGAGGTGGTCAAGGCTCCCGATGTGATCGATTACACCCAACGCGAAAATGTGGCCGAGCGCCTGGTCAAGCGCTTTGGTGTGGCCGTGGGCGAGGGCAGCGTGCGTGCCATGCGCAATCAGGGCGTCAACTTGCGCTGACGCTGGGTTTCACGGCCCGATGGCGTAAACCGCCGGCGTGTGTGAATCAGGGCCTTGAAGGCCCTTTTTCCATTGCGCCACCGTGTGGCTCTGGATCTGGGCGGACGGCAGAGTCAACCCACTGGCAATGGCCAACCGGGTGTTGGCGTTCAGGCTTTTCAACAGGCCACCGAGCATGGCCGCGTTGCGGTAGGGGGTTTCGATCCACAACTGGGTTTGCCCGGTTTTGAGGGCCAATGACTCCAATTGTTTCAAGCGGGCGGCCCGCTCTGCGGCATCTTGCGGCAAATAACCCACAAAGGCGAAGTTCTGGCCATTGAGGCCGCTGGCAGCCAAGGCCAAAAGCAAAGACACCGGACCCACCAACGGGACCACGCCAATGCCCAGATCGTGCGCGGCCCGCACCACCGAGCTGCCAGGGTCGGCCACCGCAGGCATGCCCGCTTCGCTCACCAAGCCGACATCGTGCCCTTGCAAAGCGGCTGCCAGCAGCGGTTTGCCGTCAAAGCCAGACTGGTGGTCGCCTTTTTTGTGCACATGGCGGGGCAATTCGGTGATGGATTGTTCGGCCAGCGGGGCGATCAGTGGGTGCGTTTGGCCCACGCGCTTGAGGAAGGCACGGGTGCTTTTGGCGTTCTCGCACACCCAATGCTGAATGCTCGCTGCGATGGCCAGTGTTGTGGTGGGCAGCACTTCGGTGATGGGGGCTTGCTCGGCGCAGCCGAAGTCCAGTGGTGTGGGCACCAAAAACAGGCGACCTGGTCGTGGCTTGGTGAAGTTCACAGCAGTTTCACTCCGGCTTGGCGCAGCAGTCGTGCGGTGCGGATCAGCGGCAGGCCGATCAAGGCGGTGGGGTCGTCGTTGTCGATGGATTCGAGCAGGGCGATGCCCAAGCCCTCGCTTTTGGCGCTGCCTGCGCAGTCGTAGGGCTGCTCGGCCAGCAAGTACGCCTCAATTTCGTCATCGCTCAGGTCGCGAAACACCACGCGAACCTCTGCCAAGTCCACGGCTTCGTACCCGCTGGCCAAGCAAACCACGGCCAAGGCGGTCTGAAAGATCACGGTCTGGCCCCGCATTTGGCGCAGCTGCTGCACGGCCCGCGCGTGTTCGCCTGGCTTGCCCAAGGGTTGGCCCGCCAAATCGGCCACCTGGTCCGAGCCAATCACCACCGCATCAGGGTGCAAGGCAGCCACGGCTCTGGCTTTGGCCAGGGCCAGGCGTAGAGCCAGGGCCTTTGGCGCTTCCCCCGGTTGGGGTGTTTCGTCCACATCGGGCGCGGTCACGGCAAAAGGGATACGCAGGCGCTCTAGCAGCTCGCGTCGGTACCGCGAGGTCGAGCCCAGCACGACCGCGCGGCTGGGTGGGGCAGGGGGTGTCAATGTCGTGGTCAAAGCGCTGGCCCAAGTGAAATCGAAAGGGTGATTCTCTTACACTGCAGCCATGGAAAAAAAATTGGACCCCCAACACCTGGATGTCGTGTCCTTTGCACGCGACGGCTTACGCTTGCAAGGCGAGGGCGCACTGGCCGATTGGCCCCGTTTGGCCGAGGAGAAGTTCGGTGATGCCCATGCCGCGGGTCAGGTGCAGTGGCTGCTGCAAGGCCGCTCGGTAGCGCAATCGGGCGCGCCCGATCAACTCTGGCTGGATCTGAAGGCGTCCCTCATGCTGCCCATGCAGTGCCAGCGCTGCCTGGGTCCGGTGCTGGAGGCGGTGCAGGCCGAGCGCTCATTTTTGTTTGTGGCCGACGAGGCTGCAGCACAGGCCCTCGACGACGAGGTGGAAGACGATGTGCTGGTGATCAGCCGTGATTTCGATGCCACGGCCTTGGTCGAGGACGAGTTGATTTTGTCCTTGCCGCTGGTGCCTTTGCACGAGGTGTGCCCCGAAACGTTGCCCATGTCTGTGGCCGATCCTGCCTTTGAAGCCGCCGCAGAGCGTCCCAATCCCTTTGGGGTGTTGGCAAGCTTGAAAACCGGTCAAGACCGCTGAATCCGTGCTGAACCGCCGAACGCTGGCCATCCAAGGTGTCCAAAAGGGCTCGGCTTAGGCTATAATCAATGGCTTCGCCCGGATACCCCGGGTGTCATTCTCATCAACCGAAGCTGCGTTTTTATTTGCGCGGCCTCCAAGCTTCCAAGGAGCCACCATGGCTGTTCAGCAAAACAAAAAGTCGCCTTCCAAGCGCGGTATGCACCGTTCGCACAACGCCCTGAACGTGCCCGGCATCGCTGTCGAGCCCACCACAGGCGAAACACACCTGCGTCACCACATCAGCCCCAACGGTTTTTACCGTGGTCGCCAAGTGCTCAAAAACAAGTCGGAAGCCTGATCGGCTTTCGCCCTCAAGCCTCCATAGGCCCGGCGCTACTTTGACGAGTAGCCTCGGGCTTTTTGGTTTATGGCCCGCGTTACTTCCGGTTTTGAGCCCAAGGATGTCATGACCTCGCCCACCCCGATCACCGTGTCTGTCGACTGCATGGGCGGCGACCACGGTCCCCGCGTCACGCTGGCGGCCTGTCGCCGTTTTTTGTCTGTTCACCCTGATGCCCGGTTGATTCTGGTGGGGCGTGCTGAGGCCTTGGCGGATTTTTCTGATCCCCGGGCGCATGTGGTGGTGGCCACCGAAGTGGTCGAGATGGACGATGCGCTGGAAATGGCATTGCGCAAGAAAAAAGACTCCTCCATGCGCGTGGCCATCGAGCAGGTGCGCGATGGCCATGCCCAAGTTGCGGTGTCTGCTGGCAACACCGGGGCTTTGATGGCCATTGCCCGTTACGTGCTCAAAACCATGGACGGCATTGACCGCCCTGCGATCGCAGGCCAGATGCCCAACTTCAAGGGCGGCGGCACCACCATGCTCGACTTGGGTGCCAATGTGGACTGCACACCCGAACACCTGCTGCAATTTGCGGTTATGGGTTCGGCCCTGGTGTCTGTCCTGCAGGACAAGGATCAACCTTCGGTGGGTTTGCTCAACATCGGTGAAGAAGCCATCAAGGGCAATGAAGTCATCAAAAAAGCGGGTGAATTGTTGCGATCTGCGGCCAATTGTGGAGATTTGAACTTCTACGGCAACGTGGAAGGCAACGACATTTTCAAGGGCACGGTGGACATCGTGGTCTGTGATGGTTTTGTCGGCAATGTGGCGTTGAAGGCCAGCGAAGGCCTGGCGACCATGGTCAGTGGCTTTTTAAAAGCCGAATTTTCTCGGAATATTTTCACCAAAACAGCTGCTTTGTTGGCTTACCCGGTGTTATCAGCGTTTAAAAACCGTGTGGACCACCGCCGCTACAACGGGGCAGCGCTGCTGGGTTTGCGCGGCCTGGTGTTCAAGAGCCATGGCTCGGCCGACGAGTTGGCTTTTGAGAATGCCTTGAACCGGGCTTATGATGCAGCCCGAAACCAATTGCTGGACCGCGTTCGGGACCGCATTGCGCGCGCCGCCCCTTTGCTGATGGGCGTGCAGGCCGAGCGATCCGAAACCGTGGTCACATCTGTATGAGAATTTATTCACGCATTTTGGGCACCGGTAGCTACCTGCCTGCCCGACGCCTCAGCAACGCCGATCTGGCCGCCGAATTGGCGCAACAGGGTGTTGAGACCTCCGACGACTGGATCGTCGAGCGAACAGGCATCCGTGCCCGGCATTTCGCGTCCGACGAGCAAGGCTGTAGCGATTTGGCCACCGAAGCAGCCCGTCAGGCGCTCCTCGCGTCGGGCTTGGTCGCTGCTGACGTCGACTTGATCATCGTGGCCACCTCAACCCCCGACATGGTGTTCCCATCGGTTGCGACGATGGTTCAGCACAAATTGGGCGCGGCAGGTTGCCCCGCGTTTGACGTCCAGGCTGTGTGCAGCGGCTTCGTTTATGCGTTGACCATTGCCGATTCGATGATCCAGTCCGGCTCGGCCAAACGCGCCTTGGTGATTGGGGCTGAAATTTTCAGCCGTATCCTCGACTTCCAGGACCGGACCACCTGCGTGTTGTTTGGCGACGGTGCAGGCGCTGTCATTTTGGAGGCTTCAGACCAGCCCGGCATTTTGGCCACCGATTTGCACGCTGACGGCAAATACAAAGATATTTTGTGCGTGCCTGGCCACGTCAACCGGGGCGGCATTCTGGGTGACCCGGTGCTCAAGATGGACGGTCAGGCCGTATTCAAGCTCGCTGTTGGCGTGCTCGAAGACACAGCACGCGCCAGCCTGGCCAAAGCCAACTTGACCGATGCCGACATCGACTGGCTGATCCCGCACCAGGCCAACATCCGCATCATGCAAAGCACAGCGCGCAAGCTCAAGCTCGGTGCCGACAAGGTGGTGGTGACTGTGGACCAGCACGGCAACACCTCGGCCGCGTCCATTCCGCTGGCACTTGATACTGCCGTGCGCGATGGTCGCATCCAGCGTGGTCAGACCCTCATGCTCGAAGGCGTGGGCGGCGGCTTCACTTGGGGCTCCGTCCTCTTGCGTTATTGATTCGCTGTTGATTTGACAGACCCGAGTCAGTGAAGTGCGGTACCTCCTCATTTCACTCTCCCGGATTCTTTCCAGTTTCAAAAAATTTGTACATGACCTCATTTGCTTTTGTTTTTCCCGGTCAAGGCTCCCAATCGGTGGGCATGCTGGACGCTTGGGGCGACCATCCCGTGGTGCTCGAAACCCTCCAAGAAGCCTCTGACGCCTTGGGCGAAGACGTGGCCAAACTGATCCACGAAGGCCCCAAAGAATCGCTGGCCATGACCACCAACACCCAGCCTGTGATGCTGGTGTCGGCTGTTGCCGCATACCGCGCTTGGTTGGCCGAGGGCGGTGCCAAGCCATCCGTGGTGGCGGGGCACTCGCTGGGCGAGTACAGCGCCTTGGTGGCTTCGGGCGTTTTGACACTGGCGCAAGCCACACCACTGGTGCGCTTGCGCGCCGCCGCCATGCAAGAAGCCGTGCCCGTGGGCGTGGGCGCCATGGCCGCGATTTTGGGTTTGGCCTCCGACAAAGTCATTGAGGGCTGCAAAGAGGCCCAGACCACATTCGCCACAGGCAGCGCCGAAGTGGTGGAAGCTGCAAATTTCAACGATGCTGGACAAACCGTGATTGCGGGAAGTAAAGCCGCGGTGGACAAAGCCTGCGAAGTGCTCAAGGGCATGGGCGCCAAGCGTGCGCTGCTCTTGCCCGTGTCGGCCCCTTTCCATTCGAGCCTGATGAAGCCCGCTGCCGAAAAGCTGCGCGAGAAACTGGCTACCCTGACTTTGGGTGCACCGCAGATCCCGGTGCTCAACAACATCGATGTGGCCATCGAAACCGATGCCGACCGCATCCGCGACGCGCTGTACCGTCAGGCCTTTGGCCCCGTGCGCTGGGTTGAGTGTGTGCAGGCCATCAAGGCGCGCGGCGTGAGCACCTTGGTGGAATGCGGCCCCGGCAAGGTGCTGGCTGGAATGACCAAGCGCATTGATGCGGAATTGAACGGCGTGGCGCTGTACGACCCCGCCACCCTGGCTGAAGTGAAAGGACTCCTGGCATGAGCGAAGCAGCAAAACAAATTGCACTGGTCACTGGTGCCTCTCGTGGTATCGGTGCATCGATTGCCCTGCATCTGGCCCAACAAGGATTTGTGGTCATTGGCACCGCCACCAGCGATGACGGCGCGGCCAAGATCAGCCAAGCACTGTCGGCCTTCCCCGGCAGCCGCGGTGCGAACCTGAACGTGAACGATGCGGCCGCCGGTGAAGCGCTGATCGATGGCATCGTGAAAGAGCACGGCGGCTTGCAAGTGCTGGTCAACAACGCGGGCATCACCCGCGACACTTTGGCCATGCGCATGAAGGACGACGACTGGGACGCGGTGCTCGACACCAACCTCAAGGCCGTGTTCCGCATGAGCCGTGCCGTGATCCGACCCATGATGAAACAGCGCTACGGCCGCATCATCAGCATCACCAGCGTGGTGGGCGCTTCGGGCAACCCGGGCCAGGCCAACTACGCCGCCGCCAAGGCGGGTGTGGCGGGCATGACCCGTGCGCTGGCCCGCGAGCTGGGCAGCCGTGGCATCACGGTCAACTGCGTGGCCCCCGGTTTCATCGAGACCGACATGACCGCCAGCCTGCCCGAAGAGCAACAAAAAGCCTTGTTGGGCCAGATTCCTCTGGGCCATTTGGGCAAACCCGAAGACATTGCGCATGCCGTGGCCTACCTGGCCGGAACGCATGCTGGCTATGTCACCGGACAAGAATTGCATGTCAATGGTGGCATGTTCATGGCCTGATTTTCGGAAACCCCTTCCGGACAGGTAAAATCTTCATTTTTCACAACCCTCAGAGGGACCCCATGAGCGATATCGAAGCACGTGTCAAAAAAATCATTGCTGAACAACTCGGCGTTGAAGAGTCACAAGTCACCAACGAAAAAGCCTTTGTGGCCGATCTGGGTGCCGACTCCCTGGACACTGTGGAACTGGTGATGGCACTCGAAGACGAGTTCGGCATCGAGATTCCTGATGAAGACGCAGAAAAAATCACCACGGTGCAAGCTGCGATTGACTACGCCCAGAGCAAGAAGGCCTGATAGACGATGACCCGGCGCCGCGTTGTTGTCACGGGTTTGGGATGCGTCAGCCCCGTGGGCAACACGGTCACCGATGCATGGTCCAACCTGATCGCCGGTCAGTCCGGCATTGGTCCCATCACCCGTTTCGATGCCTCGGCGATGTCTTGCCGGATCGTGGGTGAAGTCAAAAACTTTGATCTCGAGTCCTACATCTCCGCCAAAGAGGCGCGGACCATGGATCGGTTCATCCACTACGGCATTGCTGCTGCCGCCCAGGCCATTCAGGATTCCGGGCTGCCCACAGGCGATGCGCTGAGTGAAGAAGAGGCCTGTCGTATTGGTGTGGTGATCGGTTCGGGTATTGGCGGCTTGCCGCTGATCGAAGACACCCACATCGAGTACACGGCGCGCGGCGCGCGTCGCATCTCCCCATTTTTTGTGCCAGCTTCGATCATCAACATGATCTCGGGCCATGTGTCGATGCGCAGTGGTTTCAAAGGCCCCAACCTGGCTGTTGTGACCGCTTGCACCACAGGTTTGCACAGCATTGGCGAAGCCGGTCGTTTGATCGAATACGGCGACGCGGATGTGATGATTGCCGGTGGCTCCGAAGGCACGGTGTCGCCACTGGGCGTGGGTGGCTTTGCAGCCATGCGCGCCTTGTCGACCCGCAACGACGACCCCACAGCGGCATCGCGCCCCTGGGACAAAGACCGTGACGGTTTTGTGCTGGGCGAAGGCGCGGGGGTGATGGTGCTTGAAGAGTACGAACACGCCAAGGCCCGTGGTGCCAAGATCTACGCCGAGCTCAGTGGCTACGGCATGAGCGCAGATGCCGGTCACATGACCGCGCCGAGCATGGACGGCCCACGCCGTGCCATGATCAATGCCATGCGCAATGCAGGTGTCAATGCCGACCAGATCAACTACCTCAACGCACACGGCACCTCCACGCCGCTGGGTGACATCAACGAAACCAATGCCATCAAGGCGGCTTTGGGCGACCATGCCTACAAAACCGTGGTCAGCTCGACCAAGTCCATGACAGGGCATTTGTTGGGTGGTGCAGGCGGTATTGAGAGCGTGTTCACCGTGCTGGCGCTCTACCACCAGAAAGTGCCGCCCACCATCAACTTGGTCAACCCCGACCCCGAGTGCGATCTGGACTACTGTGCCCATACGGCACGCGATCTGAAAATCGATGTAGCGCTGAAGAACAACTTTGGTTTTGGCGGCACCAACGGCTCCTTGGTCTTCAAACGTATTTAACGACCCATCGAGACAGGTTCAACCCATGCACAACGCCCCGCCAGTGGTTTACCCGGTTGGGCGTTTTGCTTTGGGCCGCGTTGCGCTGATTGCTGTCTGTGGGCTTTCGGCGGTGGGCATGCTGAGCTGGCAAAGCCTGACGCTGGCAGCAGGCCCCAAGTTGTGGGGCGCTTGGTGTTGGTGGGGAGTTTGTGCTTTGTCCGCTGCGCATTGGGCCTCGAGGCAAGCGCTCAAAAGTGGTCGTTTGGGCTGGAGTGGCGAAGCCTGGTTTTTGCAAGCCAATGCAGACTCGGCCCAGCAGGCACAGCCTGTGGTCGTCTCTCTGGGCCTCGACACCGGCCAAGGCCTGTTGTTGTGGGTGAGGACAGTTGACGAACAGGGTCATGCGCAGGGTCTGCTGCAAAGTGCTTGGCTGCAGGCGGGCGCGATGCCCTCAAAGTGGCACGGATTAAGATGCGCTGTATATTCGCGCCCCAGGACTTCAAAGCTGCACGATGGCGTCATGCCATAGCGTCTTTGATGCGGCTTGAAACGGCTGCATTCACCCGCATCTGCCTGTAAGTTGCAATCTGGTTTTGACCGACACAAGGAGGCTTTTTGTGCTGAACAACAAATGGACGAGGACTGCCGCATCGGTCTGCATGACCACGGCCTTGATGGCAGGATGGGCCATGTTGCCCACCACAATCGCTTTGGCGCAGGCCCCGACCACCGCGGTGCGTGGTTTGCCCGATTTCACCGACTTGGTGGAACAAGTCGGCCCCTCGGTGGTGAACATCCGAACCCTTGAGAAAGTACGCCCCAGTACGCCCGGTGCTGGCGGACAGGACGAAGAAATGCAAGAGCTGTTTCGTCGCTTTTTTGGCGTGCCCATGCCAAATGCACCACGCCAGGGCCCACGGCAAAACCGGCCCGATCAAGAAGCTCAGCCCCGGGGCGTGGGTTCCGGCTTCATCTTGAGTGCGGATGGCTTCATCATGACCAACGCCCATGTGGTTGAGGGTGCCGACGAGGTGATGGTGACCTTGACCGACAAACGCGAATTCAAGGCGCGCATTGTGGGTGCTGACAAGCGCACAGACGTGGCGGTCGTCAAAATCCAGGCCACGGGTCTGCCCGCTGTCAAGGTGGGCGACGTCAGCCGCTTGCGTGTGGGTGAATGGGTCATGGCCATTGGCTCACCCTTTGGTCTGGAAAACACCGTCACTGCGGGCATCGTGAGTGCCAAGCAGCGTGACACGGGTGACTATTTGCCTTTCATCCAGACCGATGTGGCCATCAACCCCGGTAACTCTGGCGGTCCGTTGATCAACATGCGCGGTGAAGTGGTGGGCATCAACAGCCAGATTTACTCCCGCTCCGGCGGTTTCATGGGCATCTCGTTTGCTATTCCTGTGGACGAGGCCATGCGGGTTAGCGAGCAGCTGAGGTCCTCGGGCCGGGTCAGCCGTGGCCGCATTGGGGTGCAAATTGCGCCGGTGACCAAAGAGGTGGCCGAGTCCATTGGTTTGGGCAAAACTCAAGGCGTGCTTGTGCGCGGTGTGGAAGAAGGCTCACCGGCTGAAAAAGCTGGCATCGAGGCCGGTGACATCATCACCCGGTTTGATGGCAAGCCGATTGAAAAACCCGCTGATTTGCCGCGCGCGGTGGGCAACACGAAACCCGGAAGTCAAGTGTCGCTGACGGTGTTCCGCCGGGGTGCCACACAGGACCTGAAGGTCACAGTGGCCGAAATCGAGCCGGAAAAAGCGGCCGCTGCCGCACCCGAGAAAAAACCCCCGCCCACCAAGATCGCTCACTTGGGATTGAGCTTGAGTGACTTGAGCGAGGCCCAAAAGAAAGAGGCGCGTGTGCGCGCAGGTGTGCGGGTGGATGCCTCAGCGGATGCGTCAGCACGTGCGGGAATTCGCGAGGGGGATCTGATCCTTGCGGTGGCCAACACCGAAGTCAGCTCGGTTCAGGTGTTTGAGTCGCTGATGGCGCGCATCGACAAGACCCGGCCGGTCAGTGTGCTGATCCGCAGAGGCGAGGGGGCTCAATATGTGCTGATCCGACCAGCGCCTTGAACGATGTCAAGCCCGGCAGACCCTGAAACCCCTGTGGTTTTGGGGTTGTTGGGTCCAAGCGTCAGATTTGAGGGCGTTCAAGCCAGCATGAAAAAATATTTTTGAAGTTTGTATTCGCCAACATCTTCAGTGCCTCATGCCGAATTTGGATAAAATCAGTCGTCTTGATCCGTCATTCATGGCATTCAGAGCAGGTCTGGACTCACCATGCGGGATTTGCCGCATGTGTCCACCGATGATCCACAGACAGCCCACAAGTTGTTCATATTTCGACAACACCAATTGTGGATAAGTTGTTGATAAGTTTCATGTTGCATAGCAGCAACGACCAGCCTGACCCGTCAGCGGGGCTGTGCGAATGGGCCAATTTGCCTACAATGAAGACCCAACTATCGCAGTTGCCATTGATTGTTGGTTCAGGGCGCGTCGCTACCAGACGCGCCCTTTTTTCTTTTCCGGATCATTGATCCACCAACACTTGCAGAACTTCCTTGATGAATCACATCAGAAATTTTTCGATCATTGCCCACATTGACCATGGCAAATCCACGCTGGCTGATCGCTTGATTCAACGCTGTGGTGGTTTGGAAGCGCGCGACATGGAAGCGCAGGTGCTGGACTCGATGGACATTGAGAAAGAGCGTGGCATCACCATCAAGGCGCAAACTGCAGCGCTGCAATACAAGGCCAAAGATGGACAGGTTTACAACCTCAACCTGATCGACACACCTGGGCATGTCGATTTCTCCTATGAAGTTTCGCGCTCTTTGTCGGCCTGCGAAGGCGCTTTGCTGGTGGTGGACGCCAGCCAGGGCGTGGAAGCGCAAACCGTGGCCAACTGCTACACCGCGCTCGATTTGGGTGTGGAGGTGGTGCCGGTGCTCAACAAAATGGATTTGCCCAACGCCGACCCCGACAACGCGCGCACCGAAGTGGAAGATGTGATCGGCATCGATGCGACCGATGCGATTCCCTGCTCAGCCAAAACGGGCATGGGCATCGAAGAGATCCTGGAAGCCGTGGTGGCCCGCATTCCGCCGCCCAAAGGCAACCCCGACGCGCCACTGCGCGCCATGATCATCGACAGCTGGTTCGACACCTATGTGGGTGTGGTCATGTTGGTGCGGGTGGTGGATGGGCAGCTCCTCAAAAATGAGCGCATCCGCATGATGGCCAGCAATGCGGTGTATGAGGCGGGCAGTCTGGGCGTCTTCACCCCCGCCAACCAGCCACGCGAATCGCTCAAGGCGGGCGAAGTGGGTTACATCATCGCGGGCATCAAGGAGTTGCAGGCTGCCAAGGTGGGCGATACCGTCACCCTGGAAAAAAAGCTGCCCAACAACCTCGGGCCAGCCACCGAAGCCTTGCCTGGTTTCAAGGAAATCCAACCCCAAGTGTTTGCCGGTTTGTACCCGACCGAGGCGAACCAATACGACGGCCTGCGCGACGCGCTGGAAAAGCTCAAGCTCAACGATGCCTCTTTGCATTACGAGCCCGAAGTCTCGCAAGCGCTGGGCTTTGGTTTCCGTTGCGGCTTTTTGGGCTTGTTGCACATGGAAATTGTGCAAGAGCGTTTAGAGCGCGAATTTGACCAAGACCTGATCACCACCGCGCCCAGCGTGGTGTACCAAGTGGTCCAGCCGGGTGGCGAAGTGGTCATGGTGGAAAACCCCTCCAAGATGCCCGACCAAGGCAAGCTGCAAGAGATTCGCGAGCCCATCGTCACGGTGCATTTGTACATGCCGCAAGACTATGTGGGCCCCGTGATGACACTGGCCAACCAAAAGCGCGGTGTGCAGCTGAACATGGCCTACCACGGCCGCCAGGTCATGTTGACCTATGAAATGCCGCTGGGCGAGATCGTGCTGGACTTCTTTGACAAGCTCAAATCGGTCAGCCGGGGTTATGCCTCCATGGATTACGAATTCAAGGAATTCCGGGCGTCCGACGTGGTGAAGGTCGACATTTTGCTCAACGGCGAGAAGGTCGATGCCTTGTCCATCATCGTGCACCGCTCTCAGTCACAGTACCGAGGGCGTGCGGTGGTGGCCAAAATGCGTGAGATCATCAGCCGCCAGATGTTTGACGTGGCCATTCAGGCGGCCATTGGTGCCAACATCATTGCACGTGAAAGCATCAAGGCTTTGCGCAAAAACGTGCTGGCCAAGTGCTACGGTGGCGACATTTCGCGCAAGCGCAAGCTGCTGGAAAAGCAGAAGGCCGGTAAAAAGCGCATGAAACAGATTGGTTCGGTCGAGGTGCCCCAAGAGGCGTTCTTGGCCATTTTGCAGGTGGAAGATTGATGCAATTTTTAACGTCCTTGGTGCTGGCCGCCTTTGTCGGCTACGCGGGTGCTTGGTATCTGGGTTATCTGGAGGGCAACTTTGCGCTGCTCCTGCTGTTGGCGACGGTGGTGACGGGCATTTATTGGCTGGCTGAGCGTTTTGTGTTCCTGCCGCAGCGCCAAAATGCTGTTGCACAGCTTGAAGCCGAAACCGCCCAGCGGCGCGCAGAGTTGACCAAAATGGGCATCGAAAAGTTCGACACCGACATCCGCGAAAGCCGTGAAAAGTTGCTCATGCAGCCTTGGTGGTTGGACTGGACCGCCGGCTTGTTCCCGGTGATCGTGGTGGTGTTTGTGCTGCGCTCGTTTTTGTTCGAGCCTTTCAAGATCCCCTCGGGCTCGATGATTCCGACGCTGCACATTGGTGATCTGATCTTGGTGAACAAATTCCATTACGGCATCCGCCTTCCAGTCGTCAATTCCAAGTTGACCGAAGGCACACCAGTACAGCGCGGCGATGTGATGGTGTTCCGTTACCCACCCAAGCCCAGCGTGGACTACATCAAGCGCGTGGTCGGTGTGCCTGGTGACGAGGTGGCTTATCTGAACAAAAGTCTGACCATCAACGGCAAAGCCGTGCCCACCGAAGTGCTGCCCGATTTCTTTGACGAATCGACCATGCGCTATCACAAACACCGCCGTGAAACCCTGGGTGCCAAGCCGCACCAAACGCTGCAAGACGATGACCGTCCGGCCTTTGTGCCCGGCGCTGACCAGTTTGCCGGTCGCGAAAACTGCAACTACACCGTCGAAGGTGTGACCTGCAAGGTGCCCGCGGGCCACTATTTCATGATGGGCGACAACCGCGACAACTCACTGGACTCGCGTTACTTTGGTTTTGTGCCTGATGCCAACATCGTGGGCAAGGCCTTTTTCGTGTGGATGAACTTTGGCAATCTCAAGCGTATTGGCGCTTTTGACTGAGGTGGGCGTGGCCAATCCCCAAGCTTTGTCCGAATTGCAAGTCCGGCTGGGCTACGCCTTCCGCCATAACGCTTTGCTGCAACAGGCGGTCACGCACCGCAGTTTCAGTGCCGACCACAATGAGCGCTTGGAGTTTTTGGGCGATTCGGTGTTGAACTTGTCCGTGGCGCATTTGCTCTACACCCAACTGGCCAATTTGCCCGAGGGAGACTTGTCGCGTGTGCGGGCCAACTTGGTCAAGCAAGACACGCTGCACCAACTGGCCAAAACCCTGGATTTGCCTGCTGTGATGCGATTGGGCGAGGGCGAGATGCGCTCAGGCGGTCAGAACCGCCCGTCCATCCTGGCCGATGCGCTCGAAGCCATCATTGGCGCGGTGTACCTGGACGGCGGCTACAAAGAGGCACAAGCCTTGGTCGAACGTCTGTTTGCTCAGGTCGACATCAAACCTGACATGCAGGCCGTGGGCAAAGACCCCAAGACTGAATTGCAAGAGTGGCTGCAAGGGCGCAAGCTCGCATTGCCCAAGTACACCGTGGTCGGTACCTCCGGGGCGGCGCATCGACAGCAGTTCGAGGTTTCTTGTGAAGTGACCGAATTGCGCCAAACCCAGCAAGGCTCGGGCGCATCGCGTCGCGCTGCCGAACAAGCAGCGGCAGCCGCCATGCTGCTCACCTTGAAATCCGAAAGCGCCGCATGAGCACCGACAAAAAAAACGCACCTTCCGAATCTGTGCCTGAACGCACACCGCAAGAGCAAACCATGCGCCGCCCCGTTCAAATCGCGGGCGTGACCATTCAGCCCCGCGACGCTTCGGAAGACGCCTCATTGCCCCCGGTCGCTGCAGCCTCCGTGCCTGTGCCGGTAGAAGGCCAGCACTGCGGCCTGGTGGCCATTGTGGGCAAGCCCAACGTGGGCAAGTCCACTTTGCTCAACGCTCTGGTGGGCCAAAAAATCAGCATCACCTCGCGCAAAGCCCAAACCACGCGCCACCGGATCACCGGCATCCGCACCCAGGGCGCCGCCCAGTATGTGTTTGTCGATACGCCCGGTTTCCAGACCATCCACGGCACTGCGCTCAACAAGTCGCTCAACAAGACCGTGGTCGGCGCAGTGAGTGATGTGGACTTGGTGCTGTTTGTGGTCGAGGCGGGCAGCTTCACCACAGCGGATGCCAAAGTGCTGGCCTTGCTCAAGCCTGGCATTCCCGTCTTGCTCGTGGCCAACAAACTCGACAACGTGCACCGCCGTGGCGACATCGCCCCTTGGTTGCGCGAGATGCAAGAGCGCCACGCCTTCACAG
This sequence comes from Comamonadaceae bacterium, assembly GCA_027486495.1. GTDB lineage: Bacteria > Pseudomonadota > Gammaproteobacteria > Burkholderiales > Burkholderiaceae_C > Limnohabitans_A. Next base: position 33,714 of record JAIXOZ010000038.1, read on the forward strand.
AGTTTTTCCCCATGTCGGCCAAGCAGCCCAAGGACATTGAGCGCTTGCTCGGTGTTTGCGAAAAATACTTGCCCGAGCAGCCTTGGTGGCACGCCGAAGACGAACTCACCGACCGCAGCGAGAAGTTCCTCGCCAGCGAAATGGTGCGCGAAAAACTCTTTCGCCTGACCGGTGACGAATTGCCTTACACCTCCACGGTGGTGATCGACAAGTTCGAAGAAGAAGCGGGCCGCACGGCCAAGCGCATGTTGCGCATTGCGGCCACCATCGTGGTCGAGCGCGAAGGCCACAAAGCCATGGTGATCGGTGACAAGGGCGAAAAGCTCAAGCGCATCGGCACCGAAACCCGCGTTGAGCTGGAAAAGCTGCTGGACGCCAAGGTCTTCATCGAGCTGTGGGTCAAAGTGCGTTCAGGCTGGGCCGACGACGAAGCGCGCGTGCGCAGCTTCGGCTACGAGTAATTCCACCGCCAATGGCCTCCAAGCGGATTGCAGACGAGCCAGCCTATGTGCTGCACCGCTACGACTGGAGCGAAACCAGCCTGATCTTGGAGGTCTTCACCCGCCACCACGGCCGGGTGGCTTTGGTGGCCAAGGGGGCCAAGCGCCCCACATCGAGTTTTCGCCCGGTGCTCCTGCCTTTGCAGCCCTTGTCGCTGGCTTTTGGGGGCGACGGCGACATCCGCACCCTCAAATCGGCCGAATGGGTGGGCGGGCATGTCATGCCTACGGGCGAGGCGCTGCTGTCGGGTTATTACCTCAATGAATTGCTCATGCGCCTGACCGCGCGTGACGATCCACACCCGCAACTGTTCGAGGTGTATGCCGCCGCCGTGCGACTGCTGGCCAGTGGCGACCCGGATGCGCTGCAGTGGGCCTTGCGCGGCTTTGAGTTGCTGCTGTTGCGTGAGATGGGCCTCTTGCCCGCCTTGGATTTGCAAACCCTGACCCTCAAGCCTTTGTCACCCAAGGACAGTTATGCCTTGGTGCCCGAGGCGGGGCTGCAATGGGTCAGCGATGACCCGCGCGCCTTGCGTGGTGAACACTGGCTGGCGCTGCACGCGGCGCTCGCATCACCCAGCCCCTTGGCGGCTTTGCTGCGCGATTGCGCCGACCTGCTGGTGCAACTGCAGCGCCCTTTGCGCCTCATGCTCAACTACCATTGCGGTGTCGGTGCTTTGCGCACCCGCCAAATGATGCTGGACTTGCAAACCTTATGAACACCTCCGCGCCCCCTTCTGCCCAACCCGTGGCCCTGTCGGTCAACGTCAACAAAGTCGCTTTGCTGCGCAACTCGCGCCACTTGGGCATTCCCAGCGTGGTCCGTGCTGCCGAGTTGTGCCTGAAAGCGGGTGCCAGCGGCATCACCATCCACCCCCGCCCTGATGAGCGCCACATCCGCGCCAGCGACGTGCCCGAGCTCCACGCCCTCATGCAGGCCTGGCCCGAGCGCGAGTTCAACATCGAAGGCAACCCGTTCCACAACCTCATGGACCATGTGCGCGCTGTGCGCCCGCACCAGGTCACCTTTGTGCCCGACAGCGAAGGCCAGTTCACCAGCGACCATGGCTGGACTTTCCCGCAAGACGCTGAACGCTTGAAGCCCCTGATCGACGAATGCAAGGCGCTGGGTGTGCGCGTGAGCCTGTTCATGGACCCGATCCCAGAGCAAATGGCCGCAGCCCGAGCCGTGGGGGCTGACCGGGTGGAGCTCTACACAGAGCCCTATGCGGCCACCTGGGGCACGCCAGAGAACGCCGCGCAGCTGCAGAGCTACGCCGATGCCGCCGTGGCCGCCACACAAGCGGGCTTGGGCTTGAACGCTGGCCACGACCTCAACCGCGACAACCTGCCCGCTTTTGTGGCCGCCGTCCAAGGCCTGCAAGAAGTCTCGATCGGCCACGCCTTCATGGCCGATGCGCTGGAGCTGGGTTACACCGCCACGGTGCAAGCGTATCTGGCTTGCCTGAAAAAATGATCTACGGCATCGGCACCGACATCTGCGACATCCGTCGCATCCGTGCCAGTTTGGAGCGGCACGGCGAGCGCTTTGCCGCCAAGGTGCTGAGCGACGCCGAGATGGCCACTTGGAAGGCCCGCAGCGCCCGCTGGCCCGAGCGGGGTGTGCGTTATCTGGCCACCCGCTTTTCTGCCAAAGAGGCGTTCAGCAAAGCCATTGGCCTGGGCATGCGCATGCCCATGACCTGGCGGCTGTGCGAGGTGGGCAAACTGCCCTGCGGCCAGCCGGTCATCGTGCTGCACGGCGTGCTCAAAGAATGGTTTGAAGCCAAGGGCCTACAAGCCCACATCACCGTGACCGACGAATCCGAATACGCCGCCAGTTTCTGCGTGGTCGAGACCCGACAAACTTCAGCAGAACTTGAACCGAACTTCGCAGCGAACTCCCGCGCCCCTTGATTTGTGGTGCTTCGCCCCGAACTGCCTTTTCACGCACAAAGACAAGCATGAGCATCCACGCCCCCCTGATCATCGATATTGCTGGCACCACATTGACCGATGTGGACCGCCTTCGCTTGGCCCACCCGCTGGTGGGCGGCATGATTTTGTTTGGCCGCAACTGGCACAGCCGTGCGCAACTCACCGACTTGTGTGCCGATATCAAAAGCATCCGTGCAGACCTCTTGATCGCGGTTGACCACGAAGGCGGGCGCGTGCAGCGCTTTCGCACCGACGGCTTCACCCATCTGCCCAGCATGCGTGATTTGGGCGAGTTGTGGTTGCAAGACGACAAAGGCCAACCTGGCACCGGTGTGCTTAAGGCTTGCGAAGCGGCCACCTCGGCGGGCTTCATCTTGGCCAGCGAATTGCGGGCCTGCGGCGTCGATTTCAGCTTCACACCCGTGCTCGATCTGGACCACGGCGAAAGCGGCGTCATTGGCGACCGCGCCTTCGCCCGCGACCCGCGTGTGGTGAGCCTGCTGGCCCGCAGCCTGATGCAGGGCCTGCTGCAAGCGGGCATGGGCAACTGCGGTAAACATTTCCCCGGGCACGGTGCCGTGAAGGCCGACTCGCATGTGGCCTTGCCGGTCGACAAGCGCAGCCTCAAAACCATTTTGGCTGACGATGCGCAGCCTTACCGTTGGCTGGGCAGTGTGCTCACGGCCGTCATGCCTGCGCATGTGATTTACAGCAAGGTGGACAGCCGCCCGGCAGGTTTTTCGCCCCGCTGGCTGCAAGACATCTTGCGTTCTCAGTTAGGCTTTCAGGGCGTGGTCTGCACCGACGACTTGTCGATGGCTGCCGCCCGTCAGATGGACGGCCGCACGCTCAGCTACACCGGTGCGGTGATCACCGCGCTGCATGCCGGGTGCGACTTGGCCTTGCTGTGTAACCGCTCGGCCGTCAACGGTGGTGCTGAACTGGACGAGGTGCTTGATCAGTTGGCCGAGGCGCAAGTCAAAGGCCACTGGCAGCCCAACGAGGTCAGTGAAGAGCGCCGTTTGAACCTTTTGCCCCGATCGCCCGCCCGCCCTTGGGACGAACTGGTGCGCTCTGCCGACTACATGCAGGCGCTCGACCGCCTGCCTTGACCTGAAAGACACTTGAATGAACTGGATCTTGCGCATCGTCATGGGCCTGCTGGGGCTGGTTATGCTGGCTGCCTTGCTCTTTGGCTTGCTCTGCTACATCGTTTTTGCGACGGTTCGCTGGCTCTTGACGGGCCGAAAGCCTCAAGTGGTGATGGTCTGGCAGCAGTTCAGCGCGATGCGCCAAAACTTCAGGCAGGGTGGCTTTCGTGCCTCCAGCAGCCAAGGGTTTGAGAATCCCAGAGGACACGGTGCGCCGTTTGCCCGTGACGACCAGGTGGTCGACGTGGAAGTGCGCGAGGTGGTGGAGGATGCGCCGCGCTTGCCGTCTGACCGCCGACCATGAATGCGCTTGATGAATAAAAAACCCGGCCTTGGCCGGGTTTTTTGTTGGGGTGTGCCCGCTTACTCCTGCACGTGCCGCAAGGCCGGGAACAAGATCACATCGCGGATGCTGGCGCTGTCGGTCAGCAGCATCATCAGGCGGTCGATGCCGATGCCGCAGCCGCCTGCAGGGGGCATGCCGTATTCGAGGGCACGCACAAAGTCGTGGTCGTAGTACATGGCTTCGTCGTCACCATCGTCTTTGGCGGCCACTTGCGCATGAAAGCGTGCGGCCTGGTCTTCGGCGTCGTTCAGTTCGCTGAAACCGTTGCCGAACTCGCGGCCAGTGATGTAGAGCTCAAAGCGCTCGGTCACTTCGGGGCGGGTGTCGTTGGCGCGGGCCAGGGGGCTGATCTCGGTCGGGTGCTCCATGATGAAGGTGGGCTCCCAGAGCTTGTCTTCCACGGTTTCCTCAAAGTAGAACACCTGCAGGCTGGCCAGGCTGCGGGTGGACAGCTTGTCCTTGGCTTCGCTCATGCCCAGCTTCTTGAGGGCGTTGATCAGCCACTCGGCGTTGTCCACGTTGCCTGCGGCTTCGGTGTGCTTGACGATGGCTTCACGGATCGTCATGCGTGCGAAAGGCTTGTTCAGGTCCACGGGTTTGCCGTTGTAGGTGAGTTGGAGCGTGCCCGCAGCGGTCATGGCCGCGTCGCGGATCAGGCTCTCGGTGTAGCTCATCAAGTCTTGGTAGTTCCAGTACGCCGCGTAGAACTCCATCATGGTGAACTCAGGGTTGTGGCGCACCGAGATGCCTTCGTTGCGGAAGTTGCGGTTGATCTCGAACACGCGCTCAAAACCACCCACCAACAAGCGCTTGAGGTACAGCTCGGGCGCGATGCGCAGGAACATCTCTTGGTCCAGCGCGTTGTGATGGGTCACAAAGGGCTTGGCGTTGGCACCACCGGGAATGGGGTGCAGCATGGGCGTTTCGACTTCCAAAAAGCCGTGCTGGACCATGAATTCGCGAATGCCGCTCACGGCCTTGCTGCGGACCACAAAGCG
>JAIXOZ010000115.1 GCA_027486495.1 Comamonadaceae bacterium
ATCTTTTCAGACACCGCGAGGGTTATTCAAAACCACTCACTTACTCGACCCACCTGGACAATTCCGGGCTTCGGGTCACTTCGCTGGATCACCGCGCCACGCGGGAAACAGCACCGAAAAATTTCAACCCAAAAGGGTTTACTTGGCTTTTGGCTTCTTCGCACCGTACTTGGAGCGAGACTGCTTGCGGTCTTTCACACCTTGCAAGTCCAAAGAACCGCGGACGATGTGGTAACGCACACCGGGCAAGTCTTTGACACGACCACCGCGCACCAGAACAACAGAGTGCTCTTGCAGGTTGTGGCCTTCACCGCCGATGTAGGAGATGACCTCAAAACCGTTGGTCAAGCGCACTTTGGCAACTTTACGCAGAGCGGAGTTAGGCTTTTTAGGCGTTGTGGTGTACACACGGGTGCAGACACCACGACGCTGTGGAGAGTTTTGCATCGCAGGGCTTTTGGACTTGATCGTTTCGACCTCGCGCCCCTGACGCACCAATTGATTGATGGTTGGCATTGTTTGTAACGTCCCTAAACGTTTAAAAAGACAAAAGAAACTTCTCCGCCCCAAAAGCGGAAAAGCCCGCCAGTATAACCGCCTAGCGGGCTTGTGGCAAGTTATCCACAATTTCGCGGCACAGAATGGCTTTGACCGGGCTTGCGCATCACTTGATCCACAGCCTCACAGCGTCCCAAGCGCGGCCCAGCACTCCGGCTTGCTCGACAGGCTCCAGCACCACCAAAGGCACTTCGAACAAGGGTTTTTCACCCTGCATCACCTTCAGGCTGCCCACGGCCTGCCCTTTGGCAAAAGGCGCGACCAAGGGGTCCGGGCGTACCACCTGGGTTTTGAGCTGTGCGGCGCTGCCTGCAGGAACTGCCACCACCAAGGGGCGCACCGAGCCCAGTTTGACGACGGGTTGTTTGCCTTTCCACACCGGTGGCGTGACCACCGCCTGGTTGCCTTCAAAGAGCTTGACCGCATCAAAGGCGGCATAACCCCAGTTGAGCAGCTTTTGGCTCTCATTGGCACGGGCGTTTTCACTTTCAGCTCCCAACACCACACTCAGCAAGCGGCGCGTGCCCACATTGGGCAGTTCGCGCTTGGCTGAGGCCACCAGGCAGTAACCCGCGGCCTGGGTGTGCCCGGTTTTCAGGCCATCCACACTGGCGTCGCGAAACAGCAGCAGATTGCGGTTCGTGTCATTGGCTGCCGGTGTGCCTTCGTAGCGGTATTTCTTGATGGCGTAATAAGGCACGTAATCCGGGAAATCGCGCATCAAACGAGTGGCCAGCAACGCCAGGTCACGGGCAGTGGTGGTGTGGCCTGGGGCTGTGAGGCCTTCGGGGTTTTTATACTGCGTGTTGCGCATGCCCAAAAAGACCGCTTGGTCATTCATCAACTGCACAAAACGCTCGACGCTGCCCGCCACACCTTCGGCCAAAGCCACCGTCGCATCGTTGCCCGACTGGACAATCATGCCTTTGATCAAGTCATCGACGGGTACCTTCATCTTCGGATCGATGAACATGCGCGAGCCGGGCATCTTCCAGGCGCGTTCGGACACCGGCAAAGTTTGCTTGATGTCGATCTTGCGGTTTTTCAGGGCGTCAAACACCAAATAGGCCGTCATCAGCTTGGTCAGCGAAGCGGGCTCCACAGCCATGTCGGGGTCTTTGGCCGCCAGTACTTGGTTGGCAGTTACATCCATCAACAAATAGGCTTTTACCGCCATTTCGGGCGCTTGTGGCATCTGGGCCTGGGCAACCCAAGTGACGACGGCCAGCCCAGTGGCGACCAAAAGTTTTAAAAATGTGTTCATGCGCTCATTATTCATGCGGTGATGGGTTGCCAGGGGCGACCCGAATCGGGTTGCGCGCTGGGTGTATCGATCGAAAAAGGCTATTGGGTGCCAAGCCTGGAAGTCAGGGACACAGGTGGCGCAAAACCAAGGACTTGAGAAGAGGCAATTTTCCGTGAAAGAAGTGATCACATCCGGGAATCACCGTGATGGGCAAGGATTGGGGGCGGGCCCAGTCCATCACGCTGGCCAGTGGCACTGTGTCGTCCTGCTCGCCATGCAACACCAGACAGCGCTCGTGCAAATCGGGGGCCACTGGGGCCACCTCAAAACGCGATGCAGCCGTTCCAACCAGAACCAGGTGATGCGGCGGCCGTTGATCGCCCAGGGCTTGCGCCACATGGCTGGTGACAAAAGCGCCAAAGGAAAAACCGGCCAATGCCAAAGGGCCCTCAGGGGCCACCTGCATGATGACTTGCTGCATGTCGATGGCTTCGCCACGGCCTTCATCGAAAGTGCCCTCGCTCGCACTAACGCCCCTGAAATTGAAGCGCACAGCTCGCCAGCCTCTTTGCACAAATGCACGCGCCAAAGTTTGCACCACTTTGTTTTGCATGGTGCCGCCAAACAAGGGGTGCGGGTGGGCAATCACGACCGTGCCCTGCGCTGCGCCATCTGCCGGCTCGTCCAACATGGCTTCGATATGCCCTGCCTGTCCTTGAAGACTGAGCGTGCGGGTGGTGGCGTTCATCAGCGCCCCAAGTGCTCGGGAGTCACCAAACGCTGGACCACCTGACCATTTTTCAAATGCGATTCCACGATCTCGTCGATGTCGCTTGTGTCAACATAGCTGTACCAAACGCCTTCCGGGTACACCACGGCCACCGGCCCGCCAGCGCAGCGGTCCAGGCAACCGGCCTTGTTGACCCGAACTTCGCCAGGACCGGCCAAGCCGAGTTCTTTCACTCGGAACTTGCAGTGGTCAAAGGCGGCCTGGGCGTTTTGTTGCGCGCAACAGGTCTCGTTGTTTTTGCGCTCGTTCAGGCAAAAAAAGATGTGGCGCTTGAAATAAGGGCTGGGGTTTTCGGTGCTCATCCAGCAATTTTAGGCTCCCCGCTTGCGAGTCAAGATTCATCCGAGTCAGGAAAGGCCGGGCCAGGACAGTCGGCGCACCAAATACACCAGCAGGGCATAGGGCCACAGCCAGCCCAACCACTGGATCAGTCCATGAAAACGGATGAAGCGTCCCTGCTCCCATGTCTGCAACGTCAAGGAAAAATACACATCGGCCGACGCGCTGTTGAGCAAACTCAACTGCAAGACCAAGGCCGACAAAGCCAACACCCAGCAAAAGCGAGGTGGGCACAAGGACAGCACCGCCGCACCCGCCAAGGCCCAGACAAAGCCTTTGAACACCTCGGGGCTGACCCAACCCCACGCATGTGTGGGACCGTATGTCAAAGCAGCCGACAGGGCGCTGGCCAACAAACCCACCGCCAGACACACCCCAGCCAGCACCCAACGCTGCGGCCTGCGGCGCACAACCCCATACGCCAGCAGACAGGGCAGCAGCAAACCGACGGCCACACACAAGGTCTCGGTCAAAGGCAACAAAGGCTCCAGTTCTGCCGTGCGCACGGGCCACCAATCCAGCCAGGGGGTGTCTTGTAACCACTCAATCCAAGTGGTCTCTACGCGCTCAAACACATGGCCCAAACCGAACGGCACGGGGGCCGGAAACAACAAGGCCAACGGCCACAGGCACAACAAAGCCAGGGCACCACTGGCTTCGGATTCAAACCAGCGGTCCCTGAAGCGGCCCCAGCGCTCGAGCAACCCCGCCCAAGCCAAGCCGCGTGCCCCCACTGCCCCCGCCCAGGCGCCACCCACGTTCAACACCCAATCGAGGTTGGAAGGCACCCGCACCGGCAGGAACATCTGCAGCGACTCCATCGCCAAGGACAAGACAGCGGCGACCAAGGCCGCCATGGTCACTGCAGGCCAGTGGCGACGGCTGCGGTGCACGGCCAGCGCCAGCAAAAAGCCCAAAGGGGCATAGCCCAGCACGTTGGAAAAAACATCAAACCCGGTCCAATAGCGTGGCCAAGGTGCTGTCAGGAATGACCAAGACACCAGGCCCTGAAAGCGCCAGTTATCAAAAGGGTACAGGCTGGCATAAACGATCAGGATCGCATACAACCAAAACAAAGGCCAGGCGGTGGTTTTGCGCCAGGTGGGCTTGCGCATGAGCCTCGCGGATCAGGCCTTAAAAAGGCTTGACCACCACCAAAATGACCGCCAGCAGCATCATCAGCACGGGCACTTCGTTGAACCAGCGGAACCAGACATGGCTGCGCTGCATGTGGCCGTTTTCAAACTTCCGCAAGAGCACGCCGCAACTGTGGTGGTAACCCAACAAAACCAACACAATCAGCAGCTTGGCATGCATCCAGCCTTGGCCCATGCCTATGCCGTAGAAAAGCCAAAGCCACAAGCCCAACGCCAAAGCCGGAACGGCCAGGATGGTCATGAAACGGTAGAGTTTGCGTGCCATCAGCAGCAGTCGATCGCGCTCTGCGGCCGAGTCTGCTGGCACCATGGCCAGGTTGACATAGATGCGCGGCAAATAGAAAAGGCCCGCAAACCAGCTGGCGATGAAAACGATGTGGAGGGCTTTGATCCAGAGCATGCGTCAAGTGTAGCCAGTGATGCCCGCACCAAGGGCCTGTTCGCCAGACAAAAAAAACCCCCGACCAGAGGCCGAGGGCAGGAAGCCTTTTTGCTGTCACACATCAAGGCGCCCGCTCAGGGAGGAAAAGCGGGAGGCAGCAAGCTGCCTGATTTGTAATTTATCAAATAACAAAACCAATAACAAGCACGTGTTTGTTTTTTATAGTGTTTTTGTGATTTGAATTTGAGCATGCCGTTCTGAGCACCGGCTCTGCCACTTGGGCGACTGAGCGCAACAGGCAACTTTTGGATTCTGCGCAGACTTCAGGCACAATTTTCAGCATGAACCCAGTCGCCCCCTTCCCCGCCAACCGCCCACGCCGCTTGCGCCGTGACGAATTCACCCGCAATCTGGTGCGTGAGCACCGGGTCACAGCGCATGACCTGATCTACCCGGTCTTTGTGCTGGACGGACAAAACCAGCGTCAGGCCGTGGGCTCCATGCCCGGCGTGGAGCGCCTGAGTCTGGACCTGTTGCTGCCCGTAGCAGAAGACTGCGTCAAGCTCGGCATCCCGGTGATGGCGCTGTTCCCGGTGATCGACGCCAGCTTGAAGGACCCCACAGGCAGCGAAGCCATGAACCCCAATGGGCTGGTGCCGCGCGTGGTGCGTGAGCTGAAAAAGCGCTTTCCCGAACTGGGTGTCATGACCGATGTGGCGCTCGACCCCTTCACCAGCCACGGCCAGGACGGTCTGCTGGACGGGTCCGGCTACATCCTGAACGACGAAACCACCGCCGTGCTGGTTCAGCAAGCCCTGACCCAAGCGGAAGCCGGCGTGGACATGGTCGCGCCCAGTGACATGATGGACGGTCGCATCGGCGCGATCCGCCAGGCGCTCGAGGCGCGTGGCCTGATCCATACGCGCATCATGGCCTACAGCGCCAAATATGCCAGCGCATTTTATGGCCCCTTCCGCGACGCAGTGGGCTCGGCGGGCAACCTGGGCAAGAGCAACAAAAAGGTCTACCAAATGGACCCTGGCAACACCGATGAAGCCCTGCGCGAAGTCGCCATGGACCTGGCCGAGGGGGCCGACATGGTCATGGTCAAGCCTGGCATGCCCTACCTGGACATCGTGCGCCGAGTCAAAGACGAGTTCAAGGTGCCCACCTTTGCCTACCAAGTGTCGGGTGAATACGCCATGCTGAAAGCGGCTGCGCAAAACGGCTGGCTGGACCACGACCTGGTGATGATGGAAAGCCTGCTGGCCTTCAAACGGGCCGGTGCTGACGGCGTGCTGACTTACTTTGCCCGCGACGCCGCACGCTGGATCTCCACCCATTGAAAGATGCCCACAGCCCTGAGGGCATGCCCGGGTTGCGTGTATTCAGCATCACGGGCAACCAAGTACAAGTTGGCCCAGAGCTCAGCGCCAACAACCCACAGCCGCAGGCCTTGCCCGAGCAAGGCTTCCTTTGGCTGGCTTTTTCCCGCTCGCATTTTGAGCAGCATTTACCCGCCATTCAGTCCAGCCTGCAACAGCTGACGGGGCAAGGCCTGGTGGATTTGCATGTCTCGGACTTGCTCAACAGCCAACTGCCCTCGCGCTACGACTTCACCTCGCACTACGACCTGTTGGTGTTTCGCCGATTGTCCCAACAGTCGGCAGCAACAGCCCGGCACAGCACCACCAAGACCGCACACGCCCAGGGCAAACGTCCTGGCCCGCCCATCTTGCAGCGCATTGACACCAGCCCGGTGGGTTTTGCAGTGTTTGATCGGGTGCTGCTGAGCGTGCACCCCGACGACTGCGCCGTGCGCGAAGCCTACGCGAGTCGCCTTTTGAACGCGACGGGCGACAAACCCCCGACCAACGACCCGCGATCTGCCGCAGCACGGGGCATCCCCTTGAGTCCAGCCGACATGATGCTGCGCATCGTGAGCCAAATGGTGGACGCTTACCTGGACCTGCGCCGTGAACTGAGCCGACAGCTCGACCACTGGCAAGCCGAACTGATCCACCCCGGTGCACGCTTTCGGCGTTGGGACGCCTTGCTGCAAGCGCGGCTGGCCCTGCACCAGCTGGAAGACCTGTGCGACGACCAGCACACGGCCATGCTCAACTGGAGCGAAACCTTGGACGACTGGGTGGTCAGCGAAGACCCGACCGCGCTGCGCGAACACGAGGTGCTGCGGGTGCGTTGCCGCGATGTGCTGGAACACATCGACCGGGTCGTTCACCATGTTCGCCGACTAGAGCACAACACCGAAACCGCCGTGCAAATGCATTTCAACGCCCAAGGCAACCGCACCAACGACATCATGCGCACCCTGACGGCGCTGACTGCGATCTTCTTGCCGCTGAACCTGATCGCTGCGGTGTTCGGCATGAACTTTGAATTCATGCCCTGGCTGCACACCGCCAGCGCCTTTTGGTGGACGCTGGGCGGCATGGCGGCCGTTGCCGCCACCTTGGGCCTGGTGTTCTGGCGCAAACGTTACTTGGCCCGCACGGGGGAGTAAGCCCCGAAAACCCCTTGCGGCGTCTCGTCACCCCCGACTTGATCGGGGGTCCATGCCTTCGTCAATCATGGATACCCGCATGCACGGGCATGACAAACCGTAGCCCGTCAGCCCAGGTGCTGCTTGAAAAACGCCAGCGTGCGCTCGCGCGCCAACTGGGCCGAAGGCGCATGCCAGGAAGCGCGCTGGTCACAGTTGAAGCCGTGGTGTGCGGCATAGGTGAACACCTGAACTGAAGCATGGGCCTTTTTGAAAGTCTCGACTGTGTCCAACGGAATCCACTTGTCCTCGTCGGCAAAGTGCGCCATGACAGGCACGCGAGGCTGGCGGGCGGTTTCGGCCTCTGTGGTCACACCACCGCCGTAATAAGGTGCCGCTGCGCTCAGGCCGGACAAAGTGCAGGCCGCACGCCAGGTCAGCAAGCCGCCCCAGCAATAACCCACAATGCCCACCTTGCCGCCTGAGGCTTGGGTTGCATGGTCAATGGCTGCCTGAATGTCTTGCAGCACGCAGGGCGCGGGCAAAGCCTCCACCGCCGTTTTGTAGCCAAAGCCTTCGCCCATGTCGGCATCGGTGTACCCCAGCTCCACCCCGGGTTTGACGCGGTGAAAGGCAGCCGGGGCCACGGCCAGGTAACCCTCTGCCGCATAGCCATCGGCCACTTGGCGGATGTGGCTATTGACACCAAAAATTTCCTGAATCACCACCACAGCCCCCTTGGGTGTGCCTGCAGGGCGGGCTTCGTAGGCGGGCACCAACGTGCCGTCTTCCGACTTCAATTCGATCATCGTTCCCATGTGTCTTCCTTTCAGTTAGAAATGCGTGTCAACCTGCCAGTGCGCGCTCGACAAAGTCGAGGCGGTCCTGGCCCCAGAACATCTCGCCCTCGACGACATAGCTGGGCGCGCCAAACACGCCCGCGTCTATCGCCGCCTGGGTATAGGACTCGTAACGCACCTGCACCGCTTGACTGCGTGACTGCGCCATCAAGCTGGCTGGCAAGTTCTGCTCTTGCAGCAGTTCGGCCAACACCTTGTCGTCGGCCATGTTGCGCTCTTGCGCCCAGCAAGCCGCCAAAATCGCGCCCGCGATGCGCATGGCCGCCAGCGGGCCTTGGGCCAGATCGGCGGCAATGATCAGACGGGCCGAGTCATCGCCACCAACAGGGAAATACTTGGGCTTGAGGTTCAGTGGCACATTCAGATGCTGGCTAAAGCGCTGCAACTCCAACAGACGATAGGCCTGGCGCTGCGGGGCTCGCTGTCCCAAGGGCAAGCCACCCGAAATCGGGAACACCTTGCCCCCCAAATCGATCGGCATCACCCTCACCGTGGCCCCGTGACGCTGCACCATGTCGGCCAGGCGCTGGTGTCCCAAATAAGCCCAGGGGCTTTGGGGGGCGAGGTAATAGTCCACTGTGCGACCCATGCTGTCTCCTTGTGTGTTGTGTAATCTTTGTTCAAGACAAGGGTTTTAACCGTTCTCACCATTTTTTGCAGGAGACACTCCATGAACAAAGTCTTGTTGGTGACCGGCGGCAGCCGGGGCATCGGGGCGGCCACCGCCTTGTTGGCGGCACAATGCGGCTGGGCTGTCGCAGTGAACTACACCGCCAACTCGCTGGCGGCCGACGAAGTGGTGCGCCAGATCCGCGCCTCGGGCGGTCAAGCCATGTCGGTGCAAGCCGACGTGGCCGACGAAGCGCAGGTGCTGCGCATGTTCGAGCACATTGACGCCAAATTCGGTCGCCTGACCGGGCTGGTCAACAACGCAGGCGTGGTGGACGTGACAGCACGCATCGATGAAATGAGCGTGGCCCGCTGGAAGCGCATGTTCGACATCAACGTGATCGGCAGCATGATCTGCGCCCGAGAGGCCGTGCGCCGCATGAGCACCCGGCATGGCGGTGAAGGCGGCAGCATCGTCAACGTGTCCAGCGCCGCATCGCGCCTGGGCTCCCCGGGCCAATACGTGGACTACGCCGCCGCCAAAGGCGCCATCGACGCCTTCACCATCGGTTTGGCCAAAGAAGTCGCCGCCGAAGGCGTGCGGGTCAACGCCGTGCGTCCGGGCCTGATCGAGACCGAGATCCACGCATCGGGCGGCTTGCCCAACCGGGTCAAAGACCTGCAGCACTTGGTACCTGCCCAACGCGGCGGCACGGCCGAAGAGGTGGCGCAGGGCATTGTCTGGCTGCTGTCGGATGCGGCCAGCTACACCACCATGAGTTTTCTGGACATCTCGGGAGGCCGTTGATGGCGCAGATCAAGTATTACTGGGAAGACATGCAAGTGGGCCAGGTGCGCGACATGGGCAGCATCACGCCCACCCGCGAAGAGATCATCGCTTTTGCCACCCAGTTTGACCCGCAACCCTTTCACTTGGACGATGAAGCGGCCAAGGCCTCGGTCTTTGGCGCTCTGTCGGCCAGCGGCTGGCACACCTGCGCCATGGCCATGCGGCTGATGGTGACCAACTTTCTGCAAGAGACCTCCAGCCTGGGCTCACCGGGCATTGAAGGTCTCAAATGGCTCAAGCCGGTGTACCCGAACGACACCCTGCGCCTACAAAGCACAGTGCTCGAGACCAAACCCATGAGCAAGCGCCCCGATGTAGGCATGACGCGCAACCTGTGGGAAATGTTCAACCAGCATGGCGACAAGGTGCTGCACATGGAAGGCTGGAGCATGTTCCGACGCTGCACCCCAGCGGCCTGATCCACCGCCCGAAGGGGCACAATGGCGCGATGGACTTCAAACCGCTCATCACCTTATTGGCCATCGTCAATCCCTTGGCTATCGTTCCGTTTTTCATCCACTACACCCAAGGCTTCAGCCCGGCACAGCGCAAAAAGACGATTTGGGTCTCGTCCTTTTCGGCCTTTGTAGTGATCGCAGCCAGCGCTCTGCTGGGCCTGCAAATTCTGGAATTTTTCGGCATCTCGCTGGCCAGCTTTCAGGTCGGTGGCGGCATGCTGCTGCTGACGGCCGCCTTGTCCATGCTCAACGCGCAACCCGCCGAATCCCGTGCCAATGCCCAAGAGGTGCACGACGCCGAAGCCAAAGCCGCCATGGGAGCCAGCATTGCGGTGGTGCCGCTGACCATCCCGCTGCTCACAGGACCTGCCACCATGTCCACCGTGGTGATTTACGCCGAAAAAGCCAAAAACTTCGCCCAGCTGGGCACCCTGGTCGGCTACGGCGTGGTCATTGCACTGGCCACAGCCCTGTGCTTTTCGCTGGCCACCCCGATTGCCCGCATCCTGGGCAAAACTGGCATCAACGTCATGACCCGGCTGATGGGTTTGATCTTGGCCGCGCTGGCAGTGGAAGTGATGGCCGACGGGCTGCACAAGCTGTTTCCGGTGCTGGCGAGGGGGATTTGAGAGGACGCAAGTCTGTTGTTCTTTCAGAACAAAGACAGACACTCTTTGAGTGCTGCCCCGTCAGTGCCTAAACTGCCAAACGGCAGGAATAGCGAATTTCGTCAACCATCAATCCACCCAGCTCAAAGGTTTTTGCAGGGAGTTCGTCTCGGTCAAACCCGGCTGCTTGATAAAAACGAATCGCTCGCGCGTTTTGCGCCAGAACCATAAATGACACTGCCGATGGCCTTGTTCGATCAAACCATTTCGGGCTGACACCCAAAGTTGCCGACCCACGCCCGTTGACCAGGCAACGGGCGACACATAAAAAGCCCAGATTTCGGCTTCGTCTCTCGTAGCGCCCACATCCCGGCAAGGCCCGGTATTGATCCAGCCCAACAGGCGACCGCCTTCCATGGCCACCTTCAAATCGCCTTGTTTTTCTGCCAGAAACCGATCCCAGAATGCCTGGCGTGATGACACCGTCAAGGAAGCCAGAAAAGCTTCAGGCATGATGTCCGCATAAGCGGCCCGCCAAGCATCAACATGGATTTCAGCGACCGCCCTTGCGTCTTCAGGCACGGCATGACGAATCTGCATCAATCGATCACTTCCAGCGTGCGGTCCAAGCGCGGCAACCAATTGCCCAAGAACAAGATGAAGCTGCGGTTTTCTTTGAACCAGGATTTCATGGAGAACACCCATTGATAACAAAAATAAAGGGTGCTTTATATCTCAATAAATCCTCATGCCTCTGATTTCCCCTGGCCTTTGGGGGCAGCGGCAACCGCTGCAGCTGGCAGGCTCTCAGGGCTCGTGACGCACTTCCAAGAAAATCAACTGTCCGCCAAATAAAAAAAGCACCCGTGCAGGAACCGCCATCGCAGACTCGCTTCTGATAGACAACATGCAAGTCGGGTATGAGAAATTTTAAAAAAATGCAGCATCCGCGTGACGGGTTATGCGCTATCAAAACCGACCTCATCTTGCCAAATTTTGCCAAACTCACTATCCTGTGCAGATGAGCACCATGAATATTTCCCTGCCCGAAACCTTGAAGACTTTCGTGGATATGCAAGTCAGCCAGCGAGGCTACGGCACCAGCAGCGAGTATGTGCGTGAGTTGATACGCAAGGACCAGGATCGTCTGCAATTGCGTGAACTGCTCCTGGCCGGTGCGGGTTCCGCACCCACTGATGCCGTCAATGCGACTTACTTTGATGGCTTGCGTGAACGGGTTCATCAAGCTACCCGGACCCACTCACCCCGGTGAAAACAAAGCCAGTCATCCCACGCGAATTGGCCCTTCGGGATGTTGAGCAAGCTGTTGCCGACTATGTAGACGAAGGTGCGCCTTCTGCTGCGCTCGGTTTGATTGATGCGCTGGAAAAAGCCTATGCCCACATCGGTCGGCACCCGGCTACGGGATCGCTACGGTATGCCCATGAATTGGGCCTGCCGGGTCTTCGGTTTTGGCCACTGACCCGCTACCCACATGGTGTTTTTTACATCGAAAAAGCGGACCACATCGATGTTTGGCGGGTATTGCACGGTCAACGCGATATTCCTGCCTGGCTTCAAACCGAACCCGATTGAGTTCACCCTTGACGGCCTTGAAACAGCGGTGCCAAGTCTCATCGGTGGCGGGAAATCACACCCCAAACCCGCCCTCAAGCCGCTTCTTCAAGTGACCCACCAACGCCGTCACCGCTCTGGGCACATGCGGCGCATACGGCCGGATCGCATAAATGGTTTCTGCAAAGGCCCCCACGGGTTTCCAGTCGGGCAGCACCCGCACCAAGTGACCCTTGCGCAACTCGGCTTGGGCGCTGAAATCCGGCATCAGGGCAATACCTGCGCCCGTGAGGGCGGCTTCGCGCAGGGCCTCGCTGTTGTTGGCGGCGAAATTGCCGCTCACGGGCACCGTGATGCGCTCGCCCACTGCTGAAGGCTTACGCAGCTCGAAGGTCCACGCGGGCGTGTCTTGCGAGCGGGGGTAGTGCAAGCAGTTGTGCGCCTGCAGCTCGGTGGGGCTTTGCGGTTCGCCATGCTGGTCCATGTAAGCGCGGGTGGCCACCAGCACCGACTCGGTCGCGCACAGCGCCCACGCCACATGGGTATCGGGCGGGCGGGCGGTGTGGCGGATGGCCAAGTCGTAGCCTTCCGTGGCCAAGGCGCTCAAGCGGTCGGAGAGGTCCAGTTCGATGCGCACATCCGGAAAATCTTTCAAAAAAGTGGCGAACAGCGGCACCAGTTGCTGGCGGGCCAGTGCCACCGGGGCCGTCACGCGCAGCAAGCCACTCGGCTGCTCGGCCAAGTCGCGTACCTGGGCAAAACTCTGCTCGATTTGTTCAAAAGATGCGCGGGTCTCGTCGACCAGCCTTTGGCCCGCCTCGGTCAGGCGCAGGCTGCGGGTGGTGCGCTGCACCAGCGTGACTTTGGCGGCCCGCTCCAACTCGGCAATGCGTTGGCTCATGGCGGCCTTGCTCACCCCCAACCGTGCGGCGGCCGCCGTGTAGCTGCCCTGCTGCGCCAGCACGCTCAGCCAATGCAGGTGCGTCCACAGGGCGTTGATTTTTTGCTCTTCCATCCAAGTATTGTTCACTATTTTGAACAATCAATTCAAATTTATGCACTTGTGAAGGGTGGCGGGGCTGCCTACACTGGCCAAGTTGCACAAAACATTGGCGCGCAGGGGCGCACTCTCACTTATCAAACGAAAGTCCCAGATGAGCATTTCCAACATCGGCCATTACATTGGCGGCCAAGTCGCCGCAGGCGCTTCCGGTCGCAGCCAAAGCGTGACCAACCCCGCCACAGGTGCTGTGACGGGCAACGTGGCCCTGGCCAACAGCGCCGAAGTGGCCCAAGCCGTGGCCGCTGCGCAAGCCGCTTTCCCCGCTTGGGCCGACACACCCCCACTGCGCCGCGCCCGTGTGATGTTCAAGTTCCTCGAACTGCTGAACCTGCACAAGGACGAGCTGGCCCACATGATCACCGCCGAACACGGCAAGGTGTTCACCGACGCGCAAGGCGAAGTCTCGCGCGGCATCGACATCGTGGAATTTGCCACCGGCATTCCGCAGCTGCTCAAGGGCGATTTCACCGACCAGGTGTCGACGGGCATCGACAACTGGACCCTGCGCCAGCCTTTGGGCGTGGTGGCGGGCATCACGCCTTTCAACTTCCCCGTCATGGTGCCCATGTGGATGTTCCCGGTGGCGATTGCCGCAGGCAACACCTTCATCTTGAAGCCCAGCCCCACCGATCCAACACCCTCGCTGTTCATGGCCGAGTTGCTCAAAAAAGCCGGTTTGCCAGACGGCGTTTTCAACGTGGTGCAAGGTGACAAAGAAGCCGTGGACGCGCTGCTCGAGCACCCCGACGTGAAGGCCATCAGCTTTGTGGGCTCCACGCCGATCGCCAACTACATCTACGAAACCGGCGCGCACCACGGCAAGCGCGTGCAAGCCCTGGGCGGTGCCAAAAACCACCTGGTGGTCATGCCCGACGCCGACATCGACCAGACCGTGGACGCGCTGATTGGTGCGGGCTACGGCTCGGCCGGCGAGCGCTGCATGGCGATCTCGGTCGCGGTGCTGGTGGGCGATGTGGCCGACAAGATCTTGCCCAAGCTGATCGAGCGCACCAAAGCCCTGCAAGTGCTCAACGGTGAAAACCTGGCCGCTGAGATGGGCCCCATCGTGACCGACGCAGCACGTCAACGCATCAAGGGTTACATCGACGCAGGCGTGGCCGAAGGCGCACAGCTGCTGGTGGACGGCCGCGAGTTTGACGGCGCCAAAGCCGGTGCAGGTTGCGAGCAGGGCTTTTGGCTCGGCGGCACCTTGTTCGACCACGTGACCACCGACATGAAGATCTACAAGGAAGAAATCTTTGGCCCGGTGCTGTCCTGCGTGCGCGTGCCCGACTTTACAACGGCGGTGCAGATCATCAACGACCACGAGTTCGGCAACGGCGTGAGCTGCTTCACCCGTGACGGCAACGTGGCCCGTGAGTTTGCGCGCCGCATCCAGGTGGGCATGGTCGGCATCAACGTGCCGATCCCGGTGCCTATGGCCTGGCACGGTTTTGGTGGCTGGAAGCGTTCGTTGTTTGGCGACATGCACGCCTATGGCGAAGAGGGCGTGCGTTTCTATACGAAGCAAAAGTCGATCATGCAGCGCTGGCCCGAGAGCATCGGCAAGGGTGCTGAGTTTGTGATGCCGACGGCGAAGTAAACACATATAAGTATCGGCCACCTCGGGTTGAACCCGGGGTGGCCTTTTGTTTTTAGGCAAGGATTTGCTTGCGCCACCCAAGCGGTAAACGTCCTTAAAAATAACCATCTGTTTGTTTACGATTTGATACTCATATAAGTCAATTGATGATGTTATTAATACTTTTGATGTCTAAAATTTTGACTTTTTAACGACCTGTCAACTTTTAAAACCCATGAAAAGAATCATCCTTGCATCTTCTTTGGCACTTTTGGCCATTTCCGCTCAAGCACAAACTGCTGGTTTTTACGCAGGCACGGAGCTGTTCAACAACCGCTTTAACGACCACTCTTCCACCACAGGTGGTGGTATTTTTGGCGGCTACCGCTTGGGCAATGGCCTGGCTTTTGAAGTCAACGGCAACCGAATTGGCACTTTGGACCTCGGTACATCCAAAGCCAGCTTCAACCAATTGAGCGTATCCGCGCTTTATTCTTTGCCCGTGTCGGACGCGGTCAGTGTGTATGGCCGTTTGGGCTATGGCACCTTGCGCGTAACTGATGCCAACAACTGGCGTGACAGAGGCGTTAAGCTGGGCAGAGGCACGATTTACGGAGGCGGCATCAGCTACCAAGTCAACAAGCAAGTGGCCATTCGCGGCGAGTTCCGCAAGCCTGAAGAGGACATCCGTGGCTTCGGCGTGGGCGTGAGCTACAACTTCTGATTCCAAACGGGTTTCAAGCTTGTTTCAAAAGCCACCTTCGGGAGGCTTTTGCTTTTTCAGGCCATCGCCCCCCTGGTGCGCTCATCAGCATCAGGGATTTCCCCCGGATCGGGAAATCCCTGAGAAAAACCGGGATCTTGTTCCCGTACATTTCAATCACTCGATGCAAAGCAGTACTTGCGTCCCGAGGGCCGAGGAGACAACTCGACACCCAGAGAATTCGAACATCAACCAACATCCGAACGAGGTGTGATTTTCCCAAGCGTCGCGCAAGCGGCGCTTTTTTTTGGCCGTGTCATAGGCCTCTTTACCCCAAGCTTGGCCGCCAACGGGTGCCACAATCGAGCGCATGGAATTACTGATTGTTTCGATGGCCTCCCTCCTGGCCGGACTGATCGACTCGATCGTGGGCGGTGGTGGCCTGATCTTGCTGCCCGCACTCTTTGCCACCTTCCCCAATGCGGCCCCCGCCACCTTGTTTGGCACCAACAAAAGCGCATCCATCTGGGGCACCGCCTTTGCCACGGTGCAATACAGCCGCAAAGTGGTCATGCCCTGGCGCACTTTGCTGCCTGCTGCTGGTGCGGGCCTTTTGGGTTCGGTCTTCGGGGCCTGGATGGTCACGCAGGTCGACCCGGCCCTGTTTCGCAAAGCCATGCCCGTGATGCTGGCTGCCCTGCTGGTCTACACCCTGGCCAAAAAAGACATGGGTCGCCAACATGCTCCGCGTTTTGCCGGTCGCCAAGAGGCCTGGATCGCTTCGGGCATTGGCTTGGCCATCGGCTTTTACGACGGGTTTTTCGGCCCCGGGACGGGCAGTTTTCTGGTATTTGCCTATGTGCGCCTGATGGGTTATGACTTCTTGAACGCCTCGGCCTCGGCCAAGCTGATCAATGTGGCGACCAATTTTTCAGCGCTCATGCTGTTCGCCTACCAGGGCCATGTGTGGTGGCACCTGGCGCTGGCCATGGCTGTGTCCAACATCATCGGCAGCCTGATTGGCACCCGGCTGGCCCTGAAACACGGGGCAGGCTTTGTGCGCCAAGTTTTCATCCTCGTGGTGCTGGCATTGATTTGCAAAACCGCCTACGACACTTGGCTGCGCTGAATGCGCTTCAACGCATCCGCCACTTGATCTGCCCGGCGTACTGCGCCAGTGCCACCCCCAACAAAGTCACACCGGCCCCGGTGATCTTGATCCAGCTGTAGTGCTCACCCGACAGCGCCCAGGCAAACAAGCCCGCCATGGGGGGCATCAGGTACATCAAGGGGGCCGAGCGGGCCACGCCACGGACAGTGTTGATCCAGCCCCAAGCCAACCAGCCTATGAAGGCCGACACCAAGATGGACCAGAACAAACCCACCCAGCCCCAAAGATCGAGCGCAGCCCAGTTCGCTGCCATGCCCGCAGGCAGTGACAGCAGCATGACTGGCAAACCGCCCAACAAGGTGGCGTAACCCATGGTCAGCACCGGGCCGTGCTTTTCCATCACCGGCTTGACGGCCACGGTGTAATAAGAAAAGAAAGCGGCTGCGATCAACAAGACCAGATCGCCTCCGCCCGCTCGCCAATTGCCGCCCAGCAACTTGTCGGACAGGAACATCAAAATCCCGCCAAAGGCCAGCGTCACCCCGGCCATTTGCGCTCCGGTCAAACGCTCCAGGCCCTGGATGCGCAAGATCAGCAGGGTCAAAATCGGTCCACATGCCAAGATGACCGAGCTGGAAAATGCGGTAGACCAATGGATACCGTAGGTGACCAGCCCCACATGCACAGAATGGCCAAGGAAGCCCAGCCAGGCCATCTGCATCCAGTCCTTGCGGGGCAAAGGAGGCAGCCAACGGCCAAAACCCCAGCGCATGAGCAGCAGCGCACAGAGGGGCATGATCAAGTACCGCGCCCACAAAAAACCACCGGGCGTGATCAGGTCGAGCAGGTACTTTTGCAGGGTGAAATTACCGCCCCAGATGACGATCAGCACCAGGGCCACGGCCAAGGCGAGATGATCATGGGGGTGCTGCGAAGCGCGGTCAGGCATGACAGGCATTGTGCGGCCACTGGCTAACGGGGCATGTCACGCCTGCAGCAAGCTTTTAGTCTTGCAACTCCACGGGCACACGCTGCGCCAGCGCGCACATCAGCTCATAACCCACGGTGCCCGCCGCTTGCGCCACCTCGTCGATGCTCAGCACCGCGCCTTGTGCCGACTGCCCCCAGAGCGTGACGGTGCTGCCCACACCCGCATCGGGAAAGGGGCTCAAGTCCACGGTCAGCATGTCCATGCTGACGCGTCCCACCGTGCGTCCCCGCTCACCATTGACCAACACCGGTGTGCCCGTGGGGCAAATGCGCGGGTAACCGTCGGCGTAGCCGCAGGCCACCACGCCGATGCGCATGGGGCCATCGGCCACAAAGCTGGAGCCGTAGCCGACACTGTCCCCCGCCTGTAAGTGCTGCACCGCGATGATGCGGGCATGCAAGCTCATGGCGGACTTCAGGCCCCAATGGGCGGCGCTGTGCTCGGGAAAGTCGGGCGAACTGCCATAGACTGCGATGCCAGGTCGAATCCAGTCGGCTTTGACAGCGGCATCGTGTGCATGGCGCAAGGTGGCGGCGCTGTTGCTCACACTGCGCTCTCCGGGCAAGTCGCGGGTGGCCTCTTCAAAGCGGGCCATCTGCTGGACAATGCCTTTGGGGCCGTCGGCGTCGCTGAAATGGGTCATGAGCGAGATTTCGTCCACCTGCGGCAAGGCGTTCAGCCGCGTCCAGGCCGAGCGAAAGCGCTGCGGTGCAAAGCCCAGCCTGTTCATGCCCGAGTTCATTTTGAGGAAGACCCGGTGCGGCTCGTGCGTCTTGTGCAGCGCCAGCATGTCGATCTGTTCGTCGCAGTGCACCGTGTGCCACAGGTGCAGGCGCGAGCACAACTCCAGGTCGCGCGCCTCAAAAGCGCCTTCGAGCAGCAAGATCGGACCGCGCCAGCCCAGAGCGCGCACGCGTTCAGCCTCGGCCAAGTCCAGCAAGGCAAATCCATCGGCTCCACGCAGACCTTCAAACACCCGCTCTATGCCATGGCCATACGCATTGGCCTTGACCACGGCCCAAACTTGGGCGTCGGCAGCGGCTTGTCGCGCCATGTTCAGGTTGTCGCGCAAGGCGTTGATGTGGATGGTGGCTTGTATGGGGCGGGGCATGGGGGAAGACCATAAAAAAGGCCGATGAAGTATGCCAGCTTCATCGGCCCCGAAGACGCGCCGGCCCAACTGGCCCATCATCCAGCGAACACGGCTCAGCGGGCTTTCAAAAAGTCGCCCACTTCCAGCAAGACCAACTCGTTGTCGTCGGCCTTGTTGGGGTCGCGGCTGCTGGAGAACGGCAGGTTGTTGTCGTTGCCCACCACAATGTGCGTGGCGTCCACCACGTCCACGTTTTCAATGGTGAAAAACGGAAAGCTCAAAGCCCCGTTGACCAACGGCTTGCGGGCCAGCTTGTTGGGGTCTTGCATGTTCATCAAATCGATGTAGCCGATCTTGCGCAGCGGGCCGCCCACATTGGTTTCTGTCAGCTCGACTTTGTACACGCGCTTGAACTTGGGCAGGTCATGGAAGCAATCGGTGCGCTTGACGCCCTCGGGGCAGGCCTTGTCAGGTGTGCCTTCGCCGTTGTCGCGCTCGATGATCAGGCCCGTGGTCTCGTCGATCATGTTGAAGTCACCGATGGCGTGGTGGTTGCCTTCCATCACATACTTCCAGTGGCGGCCGGTCCATTTTTCGGCTTTCACATCAAATTCCAGCACGCGCAAATACTGCTTGCCGTCCAGCATTTCGGGGGCTTTGGTGGCTTCGTCCCACAAAGCGCCTTCCAGCAAGGCATAGAGCTTGCTGCCATCTTTGGAGGCTGCCATACCTTCATAGCCCCTGGAGCGGCGTGACTGGAAACGCACCAACTGGTCTGGCGAGCCGGGCGTGGTGACGGCAGGGTGGTCGGGCGAGCGCACGACTTTGCCATCGACTTGCGTCTCAAACACAGCCTGGACTTTGCCCTTCATGTCAGCCTTGACCAAGAAGGGGCCAAATTCATCGCCGATCCAAATCGAACCACCCGCGAACTGAAAGCTCTCGGTGTCAAAGTCCGAGCCGGTCAGGTAACGCTGCTTGGTGCCCTCGTGGACGATGCGAAACGGCACTTTTTTGTCCGGATCGTGCAAAAACACGGTGTGTGCGCGCTTGAATTCGCCGGTTTTGAAATCCACTTTGTAATGGTTCAGGTGCAGCATGAAGTCGGGCGAATTGGCTTTGGAGCCCGCGCCGTTGTCGGTCAAGATCCAGAAGCTGCCGTCGGCCATGCGCTTGATGCCCGAGTGGCCCTGAACAGGCTGACCCTTGAAGGGCAAGAACACGCCCGTGGGGCGACCTGCCGACTGGCCTTCGACGCTGCCGATTTTCTCGACGCGCTGACCGGTGGTGAATTTGCCGCTGACCTGCAAATCGGCCGGGGCGTCTTTGGGTGCAGAGATCAAGGTCATGGCGGGCAGAACGGCGTGGCCAGCCAAGGTGGCGGGGAAAGCGTTTTGCGCTTGGGCCTGCAATGCCCCTGTGGCGCAAACCAGCATCCAGGCCGCCGCAACGGCGCTCATACGGTGAGGTATTGGGAATTTCATGGTGATCTCCGGAGAAATGAAGGGTTTTTGAAGTTAATCACCCCCCGTGAAGCCGGCATGAACTTTTCATGACAAGGGCAAGACGGACGGTGCCTGTTTTCCCCCCCATTCCTCAAGCCGAAAGGGGTTTCCAAATGCTTTACACTGGCTTGTTGCCTGCTGCTTCCGTGCATTTCGCCACCGGTATCGCAGGCCCGCCGGACCCTTCAGGATCATGGAAGTTTTTCAGTTTTTGATGCCCATCTTCACCGAATACGGCTATTTGGCTGTGTTCGTGATGCTTTTGATCTGTGGCTTTGGCGTTCCCGTTCCTGAAGATGTGACCCTGGTCACGGGTGGCGTGATCGCAGGCTTGGGCCATGCCGATGTGCACACCATGTTTGCGGTGGGCATGGCGGGCGTCATGGTCGGTGATGGTCTTATGTTCACGTTGGGCCGCCTGTATGGTGAGCGCATTTCCAAATTGCCCGGTTTTCGCAAAATCCTGACCCCCGAGCGCTTTGCCAGCGCCCAAGACGCTTTCCAGAAATACGGTAAATGGGTCATGTTCGTGGCCCGCTTTTTGCCAGGTTTGCGCACACCCGTGTTCTTCTCTGCCGGTATGAGCCACCGCGTGAGCTTTTCCACCTGGTTCTTCATGGACGGCTTTGCCGCCTTGATCAGCGTGCCGATCTGGGTGTACCTGGGTTACTTTGGCGCGCAAAACTGGGACTGGATGTTCGGTGTGCTGCGCCAGTTCCAGCACGGCATTTTTGCCCTTTTGGGTATCGGCATCGTCTGGCTGGGCTGGCGCTGGTGGCGCAAGCGCCAAGCCACTGCAGCTGCCAAAGCCTCCGGCGACGCTTCCTGATCCGCCCCTCCATGGGCCACGCCTCCCCCAAAAGCCTGGCGGTCGCCGGGCTCCTGTTCAATGCCTTTGTTTGGGGCGTGTGCTGGTGGCCCTTCAAACAACTCGAAGCCCAAGGCCTGCACCCGCTGTGGGCGACGGCGCTGGTCTACGGTTTCGTTTTTGTGTCCATCGCCTTGTGGCTGTGGCGCAGCGCTCAGCTGCAAAGCTGGCGCGGTCACCCCGGGCTGTGGCTCTTGCTTCTCGCCTCGGGCCTGACCAATGTCGGCTTCAACTGGGCCGTGACGGTGGGCGACGTGGTGCGCGTGGTACTGCTGTTTTATTTGATGCCCGCTTGGTCGGTGCTGGTGGCCTGGTGGCTGCTTGGTGAAAAACCCACCCCCATGGCTTTGCTGCGCTTGGTGCTGGCGCTGGCCGGTTTGTTCATCGTGCTCAAAACGCCCGAGACACCCTGGCCTGTGCCCGAAAGCCTGGCTGACGGACTGGCCCTGATGGGCGGCCTGACGTTTGCCATCACCAACGCCCTGCTGCTCAAGCTCAAGGACAGCCCCAGCGCCTCGCGCACCTTGGCCATGTTTGGCGGTGGCGCGGTCATGGCCACGCTGGCAGCCATCGCCGGTTTGGCCACAGGGGTGGTGGCCATCGGCGCAGCCCCCGCCTGGAGCTGGTTGCCCCTGGTGGCCCTGCTGAGCCTCTCGTTTTTGCTGGGCAACCTGGCGCTGCAATACGGCGCAGCGCGCCTGGCCGCCCACACCACCGCGCTGGTCATGCTGTCCGAAGTGCTGTTTGCCAGTGTGTCGTCGGTGCTGCTGGGCGCCTCCAGCTGGGACAGCCGCACCCTGATCGGCGGGGCCTTGATCTTGCTGGCGGCTTTGCTGTCCATTGTGGGGCCTGGCCACAAAAGCGATTGAAACGTTCAGCTCCCCTTCATTTTTCATTCAAAGGATAGCCATGTCCAAATGGATCGTTTTATGTCTGTGTGTGTTAACGCAATCTTTGGCACTGGCGCAAGTGGTGAGCATCGAGTTCAAAGAAAAAGGGTTCTTATTCAGTGACGCACCCACCCTGAATTTTCTCTGGCCAGCCAAACATGCCAAGGCAACCTTGATCTTCATTCCTGGCGGCGAAGGACGGCTGGGGATCACGCTGGATCGCAAAAATTTGGGTGGGTTTTATGGCAGCACCCTCAAACCCTTGAGCGACCCGGCTTTATCCCGTGGAGAGTTCAACGTGGTGGTGTTCGACTCACCGATTCAATTACCGGGTATTGAATACCCGATTTCCAGACAAAGTTCCGAACACTTGCTCCGAATCGAAAGCGTTGTGCGTCACTTCAAAGACCAATTCGGTTTGCCTGTTTGGATCATGGGCCATAGCAACGGAGCCGTCAGCATCACTGAGTTTTACAAGATGCTTCAAAAGTCAAAAAAAGAAAATTTGATTGATGGTGCCATTTACAGCTCAGGGCGGATGGGTTCCAGCTTCAATGACACAACACGTTTACCTGTTCTTTTCTTGGGTCACGAGCGCGAACAATGCCCCAAGTCACTTCCTTCAAGCGCCAAAATGGTGTTTGAGCAGCAGCAAAAAACCAACCCTCTAAAAACCGAGTTCATACTGATAAAAGGCGGCGAGGCGCAGCACCAAAATCCGTGCAGCTCAGGTTTTCACATGTTTTACGGTGCGAGCGAAGAAGCCTACACTGCCATTGAAAATTTTGTATTCGGTCCTAGGTCCTGAATAAAAGCATTGCTTCATTTGAACTTCAATCTTGTCATCCATTCATTTTTTCAATATTCGAAAGAACACCATGAGCCTGTACGACCTCGAAGCCCAAAGCATTGACAACCAAACCGTGCCCTTGTCGCGCTACCAAGGTCAGGTGATGCTGATCGTCAACACCGCCAGCGCTTGCGGCTTCACGCCCCAGTTCTCCGGACTGGAAAAGCTGCACAAAACCTACGCTGACCAAGGGCTGACCGTGCTGGGTTTTCCGTGCAACCAATTCGCCAGCCAAGACCCGGGTGACGACGCGCAGATTGCCAACTTCTGCCAAAAGAACTATGGCGTGAGCTTTCAGATGATGAGCAAGGTCAAAGTCAACGGCGCTGACGCCCACCCGCTGTACCAATGGCTCACCGCCGAAGCGCCCGGCATTTTGGGCAGCAAGGGCATCAAGTGGAACTTCACCAAGTTTCTGGTGGGACGCGATGGGCGTGTGATCAAGCGCTATGCACCGCAGGACTCGCCCGAGAAGATCACCAAAGACATCGAGGCGGCTCTGGCGGCCACTTGATGGTGTTTTGATCGCGTTTTGATATCAAATCGATGATGGTTTGATATGAGGCGACGGGGTCAGTACCCAGCGCTTGGGACTGCAAGACTTGTCACCCGCCTTTGCATGATGGGACCCCAAGCCCGCCCTGTCTTCTCGGCTCAAACCCACCAAGTCAGCACAGCCAACCACAGCAATACCGCTGCGCCGCCCCACAGCAACACCCGTGTGCGCAGGCGCAGCATTTCCACGGCGCTGACCAAGCGTGCATTTTGTTCGGCCAACTCGGCCAGGGTTTCGGTGAGTTCGCGCTGGTTCTGGGCTTGGCGCTCGATCTGGCCTTGCGCAGCGATCAAGGCGTTTTTGAGTTCGCCCAAGCTCGGCACCGCACTCACAGGGGTGGTCGTGGCAGGGGCCCCAGCTTGGCCTGGCGGCTGAGCGGGTTGACGGTCCATCAGTTTGCGCGCGGCTTTGAGCACCGAAGGCGCGTGTTCGATCACATCACCCCAGGGAATCACTTTGAGCGCCATCAACCAAGGTATCGCCATCGTCTTGTCCTTTGTGTGCACTGTGCCAGCGCGGTCTTCCATACAGCGTTGAATACTACCCGGGCGGTCATTTTGGTGTCATTGGGCGCTGGCCTTGCCGGATGGGCAAAAGGACTTTAGGGGGCTGGTGACGCAGCTTAGCGAATCCGGAATCGGGCGTCTCAGGCCAACAATTTGGGGGACAAGCCTCAGCGGTTCAATGGTGCGCGCTGCTCACGCAAATGCGCCCCATCCAGATACTGAGCCAACAGGTCAATGTCTGCATCCCGCACATTCAGACCTTGAAACACCACTTTCCACTGAGCCACCTGACTGACAGTTTCAGCCACAGTCTGCTGGGCTTGCGCATCTGTCAAGCCAAAGGCACGCGCCTGCGACAGCGCATTGTCCATGCTGGATTCGTGGCCTAAAGCACCCACACGCATTTGCTGATAACCCAAGCCTTGCGCGGCAGGCAGCACATCAAAGGCGGGCGACAAGGCATAAAAACCATCCGCACCCCGAACCAGCGCATGGTTTTTTTCATGGTCGTCGGTGTTGTCGATCAGGATGTTGAAGACCATGCGCCTGAACAGTTCTTGCTGCTGTGCGCGCACTTGATCGGGGTGTCCCAAACGTCAAATGAGCTGGGCCAACTCGGGGTAACCCATGGTCTCGCCTGCTGCGCGCAAGGCAACATGGGCCGACAACACATGCAAGCGCTTGACGCCCTCACGGTCAAAACGTTTGACCGCCACGGCGTGGCCTTGTGGCAAAGGCAAGGCCAGCGTGTCGGCTGCATGAATGCCGCATCGGCGCGCCAGCTGCATGCTGGCATGTTCGACCAAGGGCGAATCGAGCTCACCACCCTCTGAAAACTTGACCACCCAAGACGCGCCATCGATGTGCATCAAGGACTTGGGCCGTGCGCCACCCATGGACACACCGGGCTGCAGCAAACGGCGCTGTTGCTCACTGACGGCTTCTCCCGCCATGACACGCTGCACGGCTTGGTGCATATCTGCCAAACCATCAAACGTGGGCATGGCCGCTGTAGGGTCGGCAACATAAGTGTCGGGGTTCAACGACACCCCCAAAGCGCCAAAGCGTTCATCGCCTGCAAAGTACAGGTACTCCAGCAAAGACAAGCGGGCGGGACGCGCCAGCAAGCGAATGACACGCTCACCCCATTGGTCGGGCCGGGCGTCGTCCACGGCACCCACCGCCGTATTGCGCTCGGCGGGCAACATCAAACCCGCTTGCAGAGGCAGGTCTTCGCTCAGCGCAAAGCCTTGGGCTGATGCGATCCACGCAGGGTCATAACTCAAGGCCACTTTGCGGCGCTGGTCTTGCAGACTCAATGTACCAATCCGCTTGGGCACGTGCACATCGCCCAGCCACCACAGGCTCATGCTGTCCTGGGCTTGATAAGGGCGGTTCACAGCGCGGCCTCGGGCTTGCGCGACATGCGACGGCCACGTTGGCGCACCGCCTCAATGTCTTGTTCGAGTGCGTTCAGGTCTTGCGCCGGAGCGGCCACCTCAGGCAAGGCGGCGTGTCGACCCATCAACCACAAAGCCGTTGCGTACACCCCCATGCCCACCGATGGATCGCCCTTTTCCATGCGCATGAGTGTGGGCACCGACACCGCCATGCGGCTGGCCCATGCGCGCAGACTTTCCTTGCGGCGCTGACGAGCCAGCGCGAGGTTTTCACCCAAGTCCCGCAGTGCTTTGGCGGCGGATGCAGGCAGTTGGTCGGCAGCTGAAGATGGCTTTGGCATAACACAAACTTTAACATAAGCTAAGTTTTGTGTCGTTTTAATTGCTTATGACGGCTTACTGATCGCCCCATCCAACAACTCCACCCAATGCCGCACGGGCAAGCCGCTGCCGCTTTGCAGGTGGGTGATGCAGCCGATGTTGGCGCTGATCACGCCTTGCGGCTCCAGCGCGTTCAGATGGCCCAGTTTGCGGTCGCGCAGCTGCTTGGACAGATCGGGGTTGAGCACGCTGTAGGTGCCCGCTGAGCCGCAGCACAGGTGCGATTCATTGGCGGTGACCTTGATCTGGAAGCCCAGGTCGGTCAGGTGTTTCTCGACGCCGCCTTTGAGTTGCTGGCCGTGTTGCAGCGTGCAGGGTGGGTGGTAGGCCTGAAGGCCTGCGGCTTGCAGCGCCTCAGGTTTGAGCTTGTCTTTGAGCAGCGGCACCAATTCGGGTAGCAGTTCGCTCAGGTCTTTCGTCAACGCGCCGATTCGGGCGGCTTTGACGGCGTAAGCTGGGTCGTCTTTGAGCACATGGCCATAGTCCTTGACCATGACGCCGCAGCCCGAGGCGTTCATCACGATGGCTTCGACGTCGCCGCTCTCCACCAGTGGCCACCAGGCGTCGATGTTGGCGCGCATGTGGTCTTTGCCGCCGCCCTGGTCGTTCAGGTGGAACTTGACCGCGCCGCAGCAACCGGCCTTGGGGGCGGTCACGGTCTGAATGCCTGCGGCGTCCAGCACGCGGGCGGTGGCGGTGTTGATGTTGGGACTCATGCTCGGCTGCACGCAGCCGGCCAGCATCAGCACCTTGCGCGCATGCGTGCGGGTGGGCCAGGCACCGGCGTCTTGCGGCGCGGGCACTTTGGCCTTGAGGCTTTCGGGCAGCAGGCCGCGCACCATCTGGCCCATCTTCATGGCCGGGGCAAACAGGGGCGAAGGCAGGCCTTCCTTGAGGGCCCAGCGTACCAGCTTTTCGCCAGCGGGGCGCTCGACTTTGGCGTCCACCAGCTTGCGGCCGATGTCCACCAGGTGGCCGTATTGCACGCCGCTCGGGCAAGTGCTTTCGCAGTTGCGGCAGGTCAGGCACCGGTCCAGGTGTTGCTGGGTTTTGCGGGTGGGCGTTTGGCCTTCCAGCACCTGTTTCATCAGGTAGATGCGGCCACGCGGGCCGTCCAGCTCGTCGCCCAGCAGTTGGTAGGTGGGGCAAGTGGCGGTGCAAAAGCCGCAGTGCACGCACTTGCGCAAAATGGCTTCTGCCTCCAGGCCTTCGGGCGTGTTTTGGTATTCGGGGGCGAGGTTGGTTTGCATGAAGATTCGCCTCAGAGGGGGTGCATGCGACCGGTGGCGAACACGCCTTTCGGGTCGAATTGTTTTTGTAATTGCTGCTGAACGCATTGCTGCACGGCAACCAACGGCGTGTTGACACTGGCGGCTTTGTCCAGTTGGGCATGGGCAGCACTGGCGCGGAACAAGGTGGCGTGGCCACCAACCGATTGCGCCAATTCACGCAAGGCCACTGCCGCCGAAGCCGGGGCCCACAACCAGCGCTGCGCACCTTGCCATTCGATGTATTGCGAAGGGTGGTCCAGACCGGGCACATCGAGCACGGGTGCCGTCTGCGGCACCGACAAGCGCCACAGGCAAGCATCGGCTGCAGGGGCCTCAAAGAACTGCAGGGTTTGCTCGCCGCTGGCGCGCCAGTCTTGCGCGGCTTCGGTGTTGTTCATCACCGTGACTTGGGCGCCTTGCGCCACGGCATCGGCCGTCATGCGGGTCGTGGCCGAGTGCACCGCCGCCACCGCGCCGCGCAGGCGCACAAACAAATAGTCCGCCACGGGCTGGGCGGTGCTGTCACGCACCCAAGCACTGGCATTCAAAGGCAAAGGCTGACCGCCCCAGCGGTGCAACAAATCGAGCGCCGTTTTTTGGGGCAAGCCCGCGCACATCAGCGTGGCCTCGGCCGGGGCCACGGGCAAAACCTTCAGGCTGACCTCGGTGATCAGGCCCAGCGTGCCCCAACTGCCCGCCATCAAGCGGCTGACGTCGTAACCCGCAACGTTTTTCATGACCTGCCCGCCAAAGGTCAGGTGCTCACCCAAGCCGTTGACGAAGCGCGCACCCAAAACAAAGTCGCGCGCAGCGCCAGCGGTGGCGCGGGCGGGGCCGCTCAAGCCAGCGGCCAACATGCCACCCACCGTCGCGCCTTCGCCAAAGTGTGGCGGCTCAAACGCCAGGCATTGGCCTTTTTCGGCCAAAGCAGCTTCCAACTCGGCCAACGGCGTGCCGCATCGGACCGTGACCACCAGCTCACTGGGCTCGTAACTCACGATGCCGCGATAAGCCCGGGTGTCGAGCACGTCGCCCGAGAGGCTTTGGCCCCAAAAATCTTTGCTGCCACCACCGCGCAAGCGCAAAGTGCGGCCATCCGCAGCGGCCTGCCGCACGGCGTCGATGAGGGAATTGAGTTGAGCTTCCATGGGCCAAGATGGTAACCCCCGGCCTTATGGGGCTGTGTGAATTTTTTGAACGGGCAGGTTGTGGGAAATTACGGGCATGTCGATGAGCCTGGAGCGGTTAGAAATTACCACGGCGGAAAGAATTTGAATTAATAGGTGCTCAAACAGGCTAAAGTCCCAGCTTCACCATGACAGTACCCGCCAAAAACAATGTCAGTACCAACCTATGACTTGTTCATTGAACCATTGCTGCGTTATCTCGCGGCGAACGAGGATGGCGTATCTGCGAAGCTTGCACATGAGCAAGCTGCCGATGCACTTGGTTTGAGCGAAGAAGACAAACAAATTCTTCTCCCGAGCGGTGCACAGCCGATTTACAAAAACCGGGCGGGTTGGGCACACGATCGACTGAAACGCGCTGGTCTTTCAAGCAGTCCTCGGCGTGGCTTTTGGAAGATCACTCCCGAAGGGATCGCTTTCATCAAAGACCACCCAGAGTCATTTTCTGCGGCGCTGTCCGAAAAATTGGCCATGGGCTTCATCGGTATCAGTTTGAAACCGTCAAGTACCGAGGAAGAAGCTGAGCAAATCACATTTGCAACGCAAACAAGCGCCCTGGCCAGCCCCGATGACCGATTGGGTCAGGCCATCACAGAGCTGAGAGAGGCTGCCGAGTCCGAATTGCTGGAGCTTCTGGCCAATGTCTCACCTGCATATTTTGAAACCATTGTCTTGGACCTTTTGCACCGAATGGGTTACGGTGCCAGTCGCGCCGACCTTCAACGGGTTGGCGGCTCGGGTGACGGCGGCATCGATGGTGTGATTTCCTTAGATCGCCTCGGGCTTGAAAAAGTCTACGTTCAAGCCAAACGTTGGCAAAGTAACGTTGGCCGCCCCGAACTCCAAGCTTTTTACGGTGCGCTTGCAGGCCAAAAAGCAAAGAAAGGCGTGTTCATCACAACTTCTGGATTCACAGCTCAAGCCACTGACTTTGCGAAATCCGTGGAAGGCATTGTGCTGATTGATGGCATTCGCCTGGCATCCTTGATGATCGAATGCGAGCTTGGCGTCACGTCGCGAACCGTCAAGATTCCCAAAATCGACGGTGACTACTTTGACGAAGAAACTGCCTGACAAAAGTCAAGCTGACACAAATTCATTCACCGGTCTCCCCGCCACCTCCACCCGCATCGCAAAAACACACCCCGCCCCCGGGTACTGCGCCAGCTCTTGAGCGCCGCGGCCTTGGCGGGAGGTGGTGATGAACAGGGTTTTCAGGTCCGGCCCGCCAAAGCAAGGCATGGTGGGGCAAGGCACGGGCGTGGCCACTTCGGCCAACACCTCGCCTGTGGGGGACAGGCGCAGCAGGCGTTGGCCTTCGTATTGAGCCGACCAGTAGCAGCCCTCGCTGTCCACGGCAGCACCGTCGGGGCGGCCGCCATACTGGGACGCATGAGGCATCTCGCTGCTCCAAACCCAGCCAGCAGGCTTGGGCGTCATTTGCAGGAACACGCGCCCGGCGCTCAGCTGCCCAGTGGCCGCATCAAGATCAAACGCACGCACCTGGTGCGCAGCGGTGTCGGCCCAATAGGCGGTGCGGCTGTCGGGTGACCAGGCCAGGCCGTTGGCCGTCACCACACCGTCCATCATGGCGTGCAAACCTTGACCGTCCAGCATGTAAAGCACGCCCAGCGCCTGGTCTTTGGGCTCGTACAGGCTGCCTGCCCAAAATCGGCCCTGCGGGTCGCACTTGCCATCGTTGAAACGCAGCTGGGTGGTGTCGTAAGGCGCAGGGGCCAGTGGCTGCAAATCGCCCTGCCACTCTCGCGCCAAATAGATGCCACTGCGTAGGGCCATGACCAAACCGCCTCCTTGAACCGGCGCGATACAACCGGGCTCTTGCGTCAGGGGCCAGTACTCCACCAGGCCTTGGGCCTGCAGGCCCTCCACGGCCACCCGCGCGATGCGCCGCCCGGGGATGTCCACCCAATACAGGCGCTGCTCTTGCGGGTGCCAAAACGGCGACTCGCCCAAGCCATCCGGTTCGGTGGTGATGGCGGTCCAAGTGGGTGAAGACAAGACAGATGAGTGCATGAAATCCATTGTGCCCGAGCGTATGGCGCGTTCGACTACCCCAACAAGGAACGTACCTCGATCAATCGCCACCGAAACCGCACACCCAAAGAAACAGCCCGCAGAACCGAAGCGCTGCGGGCTGTAAACATGTTGAACAAGGGGTGGCTTGCGCCACCACTTGCCATTCAACTTGTCTTATCCGGCTTTTAGCCGTGGTAGGCCGACTCGCCGTGTGAAGCAATGTCCAGACCTTCGCGCTCTTCTTCTTCGGTGACACGCAGACCAATGGTCAGGTCAACGATCTTGAAGGCAACCACCGAAACCACGCCCGACCAGACAATGGTCAGCAGCACAGCTTTGGCTTGGATCCAGACTTGCGAAGCGATCGAATAGGCGTCAGGTGCCACCATCGCCACCGTGACCCAATCACCCACGGCGCTGGGACCACCCAGAGCGGGCGAGTTGAACACACCGGTCAACAAGGCGCCGACGATACCGCCGACACCGTGCACACCGAACACGTCCAAAGAGTCGTCTGCGCCCAGCATCTTTTTCAGGCCATTCACACCCCACAGGCAAGCAAAGCCTGCCACGATGCCAATGACCAAACCACCACCGATGCCCACGTTGCCTGCTGCTGGCGTGATGGCCACCAGACCGGCCACAGCACCCGAAGCGGCACCCAACATGGAGGCTTTGCCGCGCATCAGCGCTTCGCCCACGCACCAGGCCAGCACCGCACCGGCAGTCGCCACCAAGGTGTTGATGAAGGCCAGCGCTGCGAAGCCGTTGGCTTCCAGAGCCGAGCCGGCGTTGAAGCCGAACCAACCCACCCACAACAAGGACGCACCCACCATGGTCAATGTCAGGCTGTGTGGGGCCATGGCTTCACGGCCATAACCCACGCGCTTGCCCACCATGAAGGCACCGACCAAGCCTGCGACAGCGGCGTTGATGTGCACCACAGTACCGCCCGCGAAGTCCAGCGCACCCCACTGCCAGATCAGCCCGGCTTTGGACGTCATTTCATCGGCCACTTCTTTGGCGGTGTAGGCATCAGGGCCCATCCAGAACCAGACCATGTGCGCCACAGGCAGGTAGCTGAAGGTGAACCACAGCACCATGAAGGCCAGCACCGCAGTGAACTTGATGCGCTCGGCGAATGCACCCACGATCAGTGCGCAAGTGATGCCTGCGAAGGTGGCCTGGAAGGCGGCAAACGTGATCTCAGGAATGACCACACCCTTGCTGAAGGTGGCTGCGTTGGCAAAGGTGCCAGCTGCGTTGTCCCAAATGCCTTTCATGAACAAGCGGTCAAAGCCGCCGATGAAAGCATTGCCTTCCGTGAACGCGAGGCTGTAGCCATAGATGAACCACAACACCGTGATCATCGAGAAGGTGACCACGACCTGCATCAGCACCGACAGCATGTTCTTGCTGCGCACCAAACCGCCGTAGAACAGGGCCAGGCCGGGAATCACCATCAAGATCACCAAGATGGTGGAGACCATCATCCAGGCAATGTCGCCCTTGTTGGGCACAAGTGCAGGTGCGGCTTCGGCCGCAGCGGGGGCTGCGGCAGCAGGCGCATCAGGTGCCGGTGCTGCATCGGCCGGT
Source organism: Comamonadaceae bacterium (assembly GCA_027486495.1). Lineage (GTDB taxonomy): Bacteria > Pseudomonadota > Gammaproteobacteria > Burkholderiales > Burkholderiaceae_C > Limnohabitans_A. Next base: position 31,526 of record JAIXOZ010000115.1, read on the forward strand.
TTGGCTTCTGCAGCTGGAGCGGTCACGGCAGCAGGGGCAGCGGTTTGTGCGGTGGCAACGGATGCCGCGCCAAACACACCAAGACCCAGACTCAGGCCCAAGGCCAGGGTAGCGAGTAGTTTTTTCATTGGTCGACTCTCTTTCTGATTCATCAAAGGGCTTCTGCGCCGGTTTCACCGGTGCGGATGCGAACCACTTGCTCGAGGTCGTAAACGAAGATCTTGCCGTCGCCGATCTTGCCGGTGCGGGCACCGGCTTCGATGGCTTCGATCACGCGCTCGACCAGTTCATCAGACACGGCGGCTTCGATCTTCACTTTGGGTAAAAAGTCGACCACGTATTCCGCACCACGGTACAGCTCGGTGTGGCCCTTTTGACGACCAAAGCCCTTGACTTCGGTCACGGTGATGCCCTGCACGCCGATGCCCGACAGTGCTTCACGCACCTCGTCCAGCTTGAAGGGTTTGATGATGGCGGTCACCAGTTTCATGATGGCTCCTTGTTGAGTTGAGTGGCGATCAGAAGGCGTATTTCAGGCCCACGACCACGCCGGATTTGCCGGTGAATTTGCTTGCGGGGGCGGGGGTGGCATACAAGGTTTTGTCAGCATCGGTCCCCACCCAAGCGGCTGTGGCCGACAAACCATTGCCGAGGTCTTTGCCCAGGGTGAGCGAGTAATCGGAATAGGACCAAGTGCTGCTGTTTTTGATGGACTGATAGCCCACATGCGGCACCAAGCTAAAGCCGCTGCCCAAATCAAACGTGCCGCTCAGGTCCACGTAGTAGCTGTTTTTACTGTCAATGAAACTGAAGATGTTGGAGATCGCATGCGAATACTTCAAAGTCACAGGACCCACGGTTCCAGCTGCATAAATTTCATTGGTATTGGCGTTTGCAAAATCTGGAACTTGAGCCAGTTTGTTGCCCGAATACTGATAGCGCAGAAAACCCACGTCATAGGCAACATCACCTATCGCGCCTTTGTAACCGGCGTAAAGGTCCAATTCCATATTGGTGTCGCCACCAGCGTCTTTGACCCACTTGATGCTGGAAGCCCAAGCACCCACATAAAAACCGCTCTTGTCTGCATAGTCGATGCCGCCTTGCACGGCAGGCTTCAGGCGCGACTGGGAAATGCCGCGGTAGCGGTAATCGGTGGTCGCACCGACGTTGAACGACAAAGCGCTCTCAGCAGCTTGTGCTTGGGCTGCACCGGTCACGGCCAACAACGACAGCGACAACAAAGATGGAACGAGCAATTTTTTCATGAAAAACTCCAAAAGTGATGAAAGGACATAGCCTCTAAGCAGGTAGCGTGCCAAGCTTTCGGCAGCACCCCCAATAAGGCTGTGATGGGCGCGCTTTCTCTCTGCACACGCATCCCCTGCATTCCACCCCGTAAGGTTGAGCTTCACTGTGGGCCAGGCCACTCAGCACGCACCAACTTGAGGCATCGAGCGCTTTCAGGTCTCAGTTTGGTGCGCGACTGCGCATCTCCTGGCTCGGGCGCGCGCCTTGACACCTTTGCGGTGCACGATTGAGCCCATGCTTGCCTGTTGATGATCTGGCTCGTTGATGTTTGCTAGGTGTGTGCAATGACATTTTTTAGGTCGTTAGCCTCAGCCCCGACATGGCTGACTTCGGCGCGGGCTGTATGTCGGGGCTTGAGCCACCGACAACATCTTTGAAGATGAGTACTGCACTGAGCCTTGTTTTTAGAATGCACAACGCACTGGACGCCTCCATAAAGACACCCCAAAGCAGCCGCCCTCCTCTACACTGGTGCCCATAAAAAGTAGGGAGGACGAGACATGGCATTGGCCACCATCCACAGCCGCGCCCTGGTGGGCCTGGCCGCACCGGCCGTCATGGTCGAGGTGCATCTGGCCAACGGCCTGCCCAGCTTCACACTGGTGGGGCTGGCCGATGTCGAAGTCAAGGAAGCGCGCGAGCGTGTGCGCTCGGCCTTGCAAAACAGTGGGCTCGACTTTCCGCACAACCAGCGCATCACCGTCAACCTGGCCCCTGCCGACCTGCCCAAAGATTCAGGGAGACTCGATTTGCCCATTGCGCTGGGCATCCTGGCCGCAAGTGGGCAAATTGAAGCAGCCAAACTGGCCGGTTATGAGTTTGCAGGCGAGTTGTCTTTGTCGGGGGAACTACGCCCAGTTCGCGGCGCGCTGGCCATGAGCCTGGTACTGCGCCAGCAACAGGTACGCACTCGGCTGGTGCTGCCCCCAGGCAATGCCGAAGAAGCCGCGCTGGTGCCCGATGCCGAAGTGTTTCGGGCACGCCACTTGCTTGACGTGGTGCAGCAGTTTTTGCCGCCCTCCAACGAAGCCCCGCCCGAACCCGGCGACGGCTGGGTTCGCATGGCCCCCATCACCCCAAGCGCACCGCCCCCGTACGCGGATTTGGCCGATGTGAAAGGCCAATCGAGCGTCAAGCGCGTGCTCGAGATCGCCGCGGCTGGTGGCCATTCGCTCCTGATGGTCGGGCCGCCCGGCTCGGGCAAATCCATGTTGGCGCAACGTTTTGCGGGCTTGCTGCCGCCCATGTCAATCGAAGACGCGCTCGAGTCAGCCGCGATTGCCAGCTTGGCGGGGCGTTTTGTTTTGTCGCGTTGGGCGCAGCGCCCCACGGGCCAGCCCCACCACTCGGCCAGCGCCGTGGCCCTGGTGGGTGGCGGCTCGCCCCCGCGCCCAGGTGAAATTTCATTGGCGCATCACGGCGTGCTGTTTCTGGACGAACTGCCCGAGTTTCCGCGTGCAGCGCTCGAAGCCCTGCGCGAACCGCTGGAGACGGGCAGCATCACCATCGCCCGCGCCGCGCGTCGGGCTGAATTCCCGGCCCGCTTTCAGTTGATCGCGGCCATGAACCCCTGCCCCTGCGGTTATTTGGGCAGCGCCACACGGGCCTGTCGCTGCTCGCCGGACCAAGTCAGCCGCTACCAAGGCAAGCTGAGTGGCCCGTTGCTGGACCGGATTGACCTGCACATCGAAGTGCCCAGCCTGCCCGCACCCGATTTGCTGAACGCTCCGCCCGGCGAAAGCACCGTCGCCATCGCAGCGCGCAGCCTGGCAGCCCGCGACCGCGCCCTGGCCCGCCAAGGCTGCGCCAATGCCGACCTGCAAGGCCAGGCCATCGACCAAGAGTCACGCCTGGAGGACAGCGCCACCGCCTTGCTGCAAAAGGCTGCCGTCAAACTCGGCTGGAGTGGGCGCAGTGTGCACCGCAGCCTGAAAGTCGCACGCACCATCGCCGACTTGGCGGGCAGCGACACCATTGCCGCCGTGCATGTGGCCGAAGCTGTGCAATACCGGCGGGTGCTCAAGGAGCAGTGAGGCTTGGGGGCCTTCTCACAAGCACTTACAACTTCACAGTCCTGCTGTGCCGCGCAGTCAACGCACAGCGGCACCCGTCGTTAAAGAGCCAATTTCACTCACAAGGCCTCTTCATGAGCAACGTCTTGCGCCCACTGGTCTTGGGCATTTTGATCGCCAGCGTGAGCAGTCTGGCCCTGGCCGAAGGACGCCACGGCTCTCGCCACCCAGGCACCAGTCGTGGCCACCACGGCAAACATGTCAACCACCGCGCCGCCGAGTGGCTGGGGGCTTTGGTGGTTCTGGGCTTGGCCGGTGCTGCCATCAGTGCCGCAGCGAGCCCAGCCGAACCTGCACCCCCCCTTGTCAGCTACGTTTCACTGCCCATCGGCTATGCAGTACCCCCGCCTGAACCGGTCAACGCCAATTATTTTTGCGCTTCGGCCAGCCAGTTCTACCCTGACACCGCTTACTGTCCCGAGGGTTGGCAACTGGTCTTGCCTGCGCGCTGAGGGCCTGCGCGCGTTGAAGACCCGGGGTGACGGGTTCACGATAATGTGCCCATGCAGAATTCACCTGGCCAATCCATGAGAACTTTAAATTTGGGCCCTTTCAGCTTCTGGCTGTCGCTGCCCCAGCTCATCACATGGGGCAGTGTTTTCTACACCTTCTCGCTGTTGATGACACCACTCGAAGCCGAGTTGGGCATGACACGCGCCGAGTCGTCTTTGGCCTTCAGCATGTCGTTGCTCGCCGAGGGTTTGATGGCCTATGGGGTGGGACGCTGGATCGATGCCGGGCGGGAGCGCTGGGTGATGACACTGGGCTCCGTGTGGGTGGGTGTGGGTCTGGTGGGTCACAGTTTTGTGACCACCGTCGCGGGTTTTTATGCCGCCTGGATCTGGCTGGGACTGGGCATGGCGGCCACGCTTTACACACCGGTGTTTGCCTTGGTCACACGCCGCTTTCCGCAGGACTTTCGGCGCGCCATCATCACCCTGACTTTTTTGGGCGGGCTGGCCAGCACGGTCTTCATTCCGCTGTTCGCTTGGTGGATGGAGCTGTGGGGTTGGCGTCAAGCCCTGTGGGCGCTGGCGGCGCTGCAGTTTTTGATTTGTGCGCCGCTACACGCCTGGTTGCTGAAAGGCGCGCCGCGCACAGTGATTGAGCCATCGGCCTCGACTGACAAGCCGCCATTGACTTCCGTGCGCGAACACCTTCGCCACGCGCCATTTTGGCTGCTGGCAATGTTCATGGTGCTCACCATGTCGGTCACCTCGGCCTTGCCCGCGCACATGATCGCCTTGCTGCAAGAGTCGGGCTTGTCCCCGGCCTGGGTGATTGCCATTCCGGCGGCCATTGGGGTGATCCAGGTGCTGGGGCGCTTGGTGCTTTTTGTGTTTGAGCGCTACTGGGACGTGCACGCCGCCAACCGCTGGATTCCCACGCTGATTCCAGCGGGTGTGCTGACTTTACTCCTGGGCGGGCTCAGCCCCATCGCCTCGCTGGTGTTTGTGCTGCTGTACGGCCTGGGCAATGGCATGAACACCATCGTCAAGGGCACGGCCATGGCGCAATATGTGAGCCGCCAGCATGTCGGGCAGCTCAACGGTCTGCTGGGCCTGCCGATTGCGCTGGCCCGTGCCGCCGCGCCTTTGACGCTGGGTTTGATGTGGTCGCCCGAGCACGGCTATACCCTGGCGCTGTGGTGGCTGTTGCTGGCCAGTTTGCTGGGCACCGCTGCTTTGTGGGCCGCGCAAAGGTATGCCCGTTCCGCACAGCACTGAACTGTGCATCCGGATGGTCTTATATCTACTTGGACATATATAACCAACTAAAAAATCGTTCTCATGTCTGAAGGGGCTGGCCACAATCTGGCCATCTTTTGATCATCTCCTTCAGGAAACGACCCCATGAAACACTTCTCTGCTTTGGTCTTGGCCTTGACAGCCGCCAGCTTCAGCGCCAGCGCCTTGGCGTCTCAGCCACTGCTCAGCCCTGCAGAATTGCAAGCCAAACTCTCTGACGCCAACGTGCGCGTGATCGACATACGTGACCCCAAATCGTACGCTGCCAACCACATCCCCGGCGCAGTCAATGCGCCTTATGGCACCTGGCGCGGTCCGGCCAACAACCCCGGCGAGTTGCCTGGCCTGCCCAAGCTGACCACCTTGGTGCAAAGCCTGGGCCTCACGCCCAGCACCCACGCGGTGGTGGTCTCCAGCGGTGCCGATGCCACCGACTTTGGTGCCTCGGCGCGCGTGTACTGGACGCTCAAGGTGCTGGGCCTCAAAGAGCTGTCGGTGCTCAACGGCGGTGTAAAAGCCTGGACCACGGCGGGACTGCCGCAAAACAACACGGCCGTGAAAGTTGCAGCCAGCAATTTCCAGCCGCAAATTGACAAAAGTCTGGTAGCCACCAAAGAAGAGCTGGTGGCCCGCGTGAAGTCGGGCGACGCCGCCCTGATCGATGCGCGACCAGCCGACTTCTTCAAAGGCGACACCCGCCACGTGGCCGCCAGCGTGCCTGGCACCCTGCAAGGCGCGGTGAACGTGGAGCATGACAAATGGTTTGCCCCCGGCACCTCCACCTTTGTGAGCACCGACCTGGCCCAAAAAGTGGCCGCGGCCAGCCCCATCGATCCGGCCAAAGAAACCGTGTCGTTTTGCAACACCGGACACTGGGCAGCGACCAACTGGTTTGCCATGTCCGAGGTGCTGGGCCAGAAAAACGTGAAGCTCTACGCCGGCTCGATGGTCGAGTGGTCCAAAGACCCCAACGGTCTGCCCATGGCCAACGTGCCCAGCCGCCCCAAACAGTTGCTGATCGACGCCAAGTTCTGGGCTGAGAAAACCTTCAAATAAACCTGCGCCATGAAACGACTGCCCTTGACGGCCCTGCTGGCCGCCTTCTTCCTCTTTTTGGCGCTGGCCGTCTCCATCCGCCAGGCGGTGCTGATGCTGGTGGGCGTGGGCATGGGCGCGGCTTTGGCGGGAGCGCGCTTTGGTTTCACCACCGGCTGGCGGCAGCTCATTGAGCAGCGCAACCCGCAAGGCGTGGCCGGGCAGGTGCTGCTGCTGGCGCTGGCCAGCTTGGCCGCGCTGCCCTTGCTGGGGCAGTTTTCTGAATTGCAAGCCGCCTTGGGGCCACCCAGCGTGAGCTTGCTGCTGGGTGCCTTCGTGTTCGGGCTGACCATGCAAATTGCGGACGGCTGCGGCTCGGGCACTTTGTACAAAGCCGGCCTGGGCGTGCCGTTGAACATGGGCATCTTGCCGCTGTTTGCACTGGGCAGTTTCCTGGGATCGGTGCATCTGGACAGCTGGCTGTCCCTGGGCCAAATGGCCCCTGTCAGTTTTTCAGCCGCGTACGGCACAGGCGGCGCGCTGGCCCTGACGCTGGCTTTGCTGGCCGCCGTGCTGGTGGCGGTGCGCCTGTGGGTGGGCGCGGGCCAAACATGGTTGGACAAACGCTGGATTTGGGGTGCCGTGGCGCTGGCGGTGCTGGCCACACTCAACTTGCTGCTGGCAGGCCAGCCCTGGGGCGTGGTGTACGGCTTTGGCCTGTGGGCCGCCAAGGTGTCGGTGGCGCTGGGCGCTTTTGACCCCACGGCCAACGCCTTTTGGGGCCAGGCGGGCAATGCGCAGCGCCTGACCCAAACCGTTTTCATGGACGTCACCACCATCACCAACATCGGCATTCTGGGCGGTGCACTGTGGGTTTCGGCCAAAGCCGCCTCCAACAGCACGCCTTTGACCACCCAGCAATGGGTGATTGGCCTGGTCGCCGGTTTTGTCATGGGCTACAGCTCGCGCTTGGCGTTTGGCTGCAACATCGGCGCCATGCTCAGCGGCATCTCCACCGGCAGCTTGCACGGCTGGATCTGGGTGCCCTTGGCTTTTGCAGGCACCTTGATCGGTGTGCGCGTGCGCCGCCACTACCAATTCTGAAGGAGACCGCATGAGCAACACACACAAACTGCAAGCGGTTTTCTGGCTCAGCCTGGCTGTCTTCTTAAGCTGGGACTTCATGGTCTCGGCCCCGGTGGACCTGCGCAACGAACCCCCGCTGATCGCGGCGGGTTCTGGCCAGGCTACCAGTGGTGGGCATTGTTCGATGGCGAAGTAAACCCCCACATGTAAAGGTTTATGTGCAAATAAAAATGTCACAATTTCGTGACACTGAATTAGCATATCGGCTTGACTTCAGGCCAACCGCCCATCCAGACGGCCCTGATTGTTCGCATCAGGAGCTTGCCATGAACCTCTACATCTCTTTGTTCCTCGTCTTTGGCGCTGTATTCGGTCTCTCGACCTTTTCTTACAGGCACATTTTCAGCGAGGGGCCTCAACAGGTCGAGACAACCGAAGGTGGCTCCACTCTGGGCAGCCGCGTGTTGTGGGCCATGGTCTGCACTTTCTTGTGGCCCATCATGCTCCTAACCGGCCTCAACTCAGCCCGGATACTGGCCAGGCGTAAACGCCAAGCACTGGCTGCCAAGCACTGAAGCATGGCAGTGATCTGTCTGCCTTGTTGGGTCGCATTTTGACAATGCGGGCAGTGCATGGGCCCTAGGGTCTGCCAACGCCCTTGTTGATACGGCCCTGTGAAGTTAGAAATGTCAGGGCGAATCTTGAACTTCTGTGATCCTGGAGTTGGTTTGTCTGTCGTCACGGCCTTGAGCCGGCATCCGGTGCATGCTGCTGGTCTTGCAATAGGCTGTGGTGCGTACTGGATCCCGTGTTTTCGCCAGGGATGACAAAAGCTTCTTGGATATTTCAAATCCATTGGGCCAGATCAATGGGCCTGAAGCAGATGCAGCGCCGCTGCGGCCTTGACCGCCTGGGTCAGGCGCTGCGCTGACGGGGCTTCGCGTGCCCAGTGCTGCCAATACAGGGCCACATCTACCGTGGCCCCCGGCAGCAGTTCTTGCAGCGTTGGGCGTTGGGCCAGGTGCTGCTCGGGCACCATGCCCCAGCCCAGGCCGAGCTCGATGGCGGTCTCAAACGCGCCCACGGCAGGGGCAAAGTGGCGCGGGTAATGGGGTTGCTGCAGGCCAAAGTGTTGGGCCAAAAACGTGTCTTGCAAGGCGTCCTTGCGGTTGAAAATCACGGCCGGTTGGGTCAGCAGTTTGTGCACCGACACCGCGCCAGCGGCCGTGCGGCAGCGCTTGAGCACCTCCGGGGTGGCCACACAGCGGTAACGTATGAGCCCCAAGGGCTCGGCCACGCAGCCGCGCATCGGCTCGGCCAGGGTGGTCACGCAGCCCATCACGTCGCCGCTTTTGAGCGCGTCGTGCGTGTGGTCCTGGTCGTCGATCATGATGTCGAGCAGCACATGGTGGCGCAGCAGCATCGCGGCCACACCCGGCAAAAACCAGCTGTCCACCGAGTCGGCGTTGATCGCCACGCTCAGCGACTGCCAGCGCACCACCTTGCCTGCCCCACTGTGACTGGACGTGCCTTGCAGACCGCCCAGCACATCGGCTTCCATCATGCGCACTTGCTTGATGTGGGCCAGCAAGGCCTGTCCGGCGGGGGTGGCCCGCACCTGCTTGCCCCGCACCAGCAAGCGCTGGCCCAGTCTTTCTTCCAGCGCCTTGATGCGCAAAGACACCGCCGCCAGCGTGATGGACAACGCCTGCGCCGCCACGCCAAAACCCCCGTGTTCGACCACGGCGGCCAGGGCTTCAAGTTGACGGGCGTCGAGCATGTTGGGTTTAAAAAATATTGAGTGATGTGAGTTTAATTCAACATCATTTAATTAAACGCCTGTCTGACGCACACTCCAGCCCATTCGCAGCCGCCCCTCAGGAGATTTTTCATGGTTTTGAGCCTTCCCACTTTCACCGCCGGCATGGTGCTCAGCATCTCCTTGATCATGGCCATCGGCCCGCAAAACGCCCATGTGTTGCGCATGGGCCTGCAGCGCCAGCACCTGTGGTTGACGGTGGCGGTGTGCGCGGTGTCCGACATCGCCCTGATTGGCCTGGGCGTGCTCAGCCTGGCGCAGCTTGGCGGTCTGTCTGACAAATTGCACGGTGCGCTGGTCGGTGCGGGCATGCTGTTTTTGGCTGTCTATGGCTGGCAAGCGTTTCAGCGGTTTTTGCAGCCGCGTGTTTTAACCCTGGATGTGCCGTCGAGCGACACGACCAACGCATCGGCGAGCACAGCATCCAACACCCGATCGAACCCCGTGGCAGTCACGCGTCGTCAAGCCGTGTTGTCAGCGCTGGCGTTTTCTTGGCTCAACCCACACGCATGGCTGGACACGGCTGTGCTGATCGGCACCACTTCGCTGGCCTACGGACAAGGCAGCACCTCTTTTGGCCTGGGCGCGGCCGCCGGTTCTATGCTGTGGTTTTTGGTGTTGGGCGCAGCAGCATTCTGGCTGGGCCGCCGCCTGCATTCCCTGCACATCTGGCGCGCACTCGACGGCGCGGTGGCGTTGATGATGTGGGGCACGGCCGCGTGGTTGGCTTTCAACTTGTTTTGAGCAACCCAGCACCTTTTGTCCAACCAGTCAGGGCTCGATCACGATCAGATCTCAGGTGCCCCAGTAGTACCCGCAGGTGTGAATTTGGCTCTCGGTCTTATCAAGGTCGTGGAAAGCCTCTGCTCTTGAACATGCGCCACCCAGCCCGCTACGCGGCCCAAAGCGAACAAAGCAGGTGCAGCACTTTCATGAATGTCCATGCTGTCACACAGCGCAACCAAAGCACATTCGTGTCGCGGGTACAAGGCGTATCGCTGTGCCATGAAGTTGGACAAAGCCACCAATTTAGATGCCCGCCCCGTCAATCGCTCACGGGTTTTGATCAGCGCCAGCAATGTCTTAGCGCGCGGATCACCATTCGGATACATCGGATGGTCAAACCCCGGAACACGCTGCCCGCTTTCTACCAGCTCTTGGGCTTTGGTCAGCAGCACAGACACCGATGTCCCTTTCTTCACAAAATGACCAATGCTGTTGTAGATCAAGGCCACCTCGGTGCCTGAACTGACGGACATGGCAGACGCCACGCAGCTGTGAACTGAAGCGCCACTGGAGGCGGCAACGCGGGCGGACAAGGTCCCCGGAGACAACTCATGGTCCGCCATCAGCACCAATATGGCGTTCATGGTTCGAATGTTTTCAACACTCAGCGGTGCCCCGAGTGCTTGCAGGACAACCTCGCCAAAGCCAATTCCAGATCGGGCATGTACATACCGTTTTTTGGGGCCCAAAAGACCCATGCAGCCAGCGAGGGCCAGCAAGATTTCCCTGGCCGCTTGAAGCAAACTTCCTGACACCAACCTCTTTTCAATGGCACCGCGGCCCAGCGCCAAATGCATCACCACCGAAGCGAATATCTCAACCATTTGATGCTGGATAGCCCCTGCTGGCAAACGGTCCGTCAAGCGTTGCATCACAACTGGTTCAGGGTAGGACTTCCAACAAAATGGCTGCGCGTGCCACATGCCCGTCCACAGCAACTCGGACACCTGCTCAAAACTGGCCTCTTGGTTGACCAGGTCTATGGCCAACTTGCCGCGGTAACTGGGCCCTTCAGGGGTGATATCGGTGATTTGCGTCGGGATGATGGGCTGCCCCAGATTCAGCGCCGAGGCCGCGATCGCACTTTGACCCGAACGAGCCTGAGCTTTGGTGCGCAGACGCTCGAGATCTTCACGCAAATACAAACGCTGTCGCTGACCCGCAATGGAAACGCTGCGGATGAGTCCACGGCTGACGTACGCATAAAGGGTGCCAATCCGTATCCCCAGCGATTGGGTCGCCTGCTGGGCATCGACATAATCTCGCGCGCTGTAGGAATGGATCTTCACACCGTGCTCCACATGGGTATCTTGTGAATTCAAAACGGACTTCATTCACATTGATCATTTAATCAAGATTGATCAACTTATTTTTTGACTCTAGTATGCACTGGTGTGCTTCAGAAATGAGGCACTCCAAGCCCAGTTCAAACAATAGGAGACATCAGCATGAACAACGTCAAAGGCAAGCTGCCCAACCGCCGTCAGATCATCGGTTTGGCCGCCGCCGCCATGTCACTACCGGTCTTGGCCCAATCCAGCACCTTTCCACAAAAACCAGTCCGTATCGTGGTTCCTTACACCACGGGTGGCAGCAACGACGTGATTGCACGCCTGCTGGCTCAACAACTTCAGGAGGCCTGGGGACAACCCGTGTTGGTTGAAAACAAACCTGGCGCTGCGGGCAATATTGGCTCATCGGACATTGCCAAGTCAGCACCTGACGGTCATTCTCTGTTGCTGACCAACATCAACATTGTCTCGATGAACCCGGGTCTTATTGCCAACATGCCATTTGATCCGCAAAAGGACTTTGCACCCATTTCCTTGCTGGGCACCTCTGCCTTGGCGTTGGTTGCGCATCCCAGCGTGGCGGCAAGCAATGTGCGAGAGCTCATCGATTTGGCACGCAAGGGGCCCGGCCGTCTGAATTACGCGTCGAGCGGCAATGGCAGTCCGCAGCACATGTCGGCCGAGATGTTCAAGGCCATGACCAAAACCAGCTTGACCCACATTCCATACAGAGGCGCGGCGCCAGCCATCAATGACCTTCTGGCGGGCCAAGTACAAGTCACCGTTGGTGTTATCAATCAGCTGCTTCCTCACATTCGTGCAGGCAAACTGAAGGCTTTGGGCGTCACCTCGCGCAAACGTTTGGCACAAATGCCCGATGTCCCCACTTTGGACGAAGCAGGTGTGCCTGGTTATGAAAGCGAGATTTGGTTAGGCTTGGCCGCCCCTGCTGCCACACCACCCGCCATCATTGAGCAAATCAATCAGGCCGTTCGCAAGGCCATGGCAACAGCCGACGTGGTGAGCAAGCTGCAAGCACAAGGCATTGATGTGCTGGTGAGCAGCCCGGATCAAATGCGTCAACGTGGCTTGGAAGATCTCAAGCGCTGGGGTGACATCATCCGCACCGCCGGCATCAAGGTTGATTGATTTTTTTTCTGGAGCACTTTTTGACAAAGTCCCATTTGCCTCGTCGCGATGTGCCTGTTCCATCTTCTCCGAGTGAGAAGGTTTGGGGCAGTGATGCGATTGCCGATGTTTTGCGTGCTCTCGACATCCCCTACGTTTTACTCAATCCGGGAGCCAGCTTTCGCGGTCTGCACGACAGCCTCGTCAACTATTTGGGCAATGAGAAGCCTCAGATGTTGATGGTTTTGCACGAAGAGCACGCGGTGGCCATTGCCCATGGCTACACCAAGATCACCGGTCGCCCGCTGGCAGCCATTTTGCACAGCAATGTCGGACTCATGCATGGCTCTATGGCCATTTTTGATGCCTGGGCTGACCGTGTTCCGGTGTTGGTACTCGGCGCCACTGGCCCGGTGGATGCTGCACGCCGAAGGCCGTGGATTGACTGGTTGCACACGGCGCAAGATCAAGCGGCGCTGGTGCGGCACTTCATCAAGTGGGATGCGCAACCTGCATCCATCACAGCCGCCCAAGAAGCAATTTTGCGTGCCCACAAAATTGCCGATACCGCGCCCCGCGGCCCCGTGTATGTTTGCTTTGATGCAGCTTTGCAAGAGTCTCGCCTGGAAAGCAGACCCGAAGTACCGAACGTGGCCCGTTATCGTCCGCCACAGGCGGTGGCCCCAGCGCCACAAGACATGTCGCTGGTTGCGCAATGGTTACAAAATTGCCAACACCCTGTGATTTTGGCTGGCCGAGTCTCGCGCAGCCAAGCGGGTTGGGGTGCACGCATCCAATTGGCCGAATCCCTTGGCGCGCGCGTGATCACGGACCTCAAGGTCGGTGCGGCTTTTCCAACCCAACACCCATTACATGCCGGACCCGCCGGCATGTTTTTGTCGGCGGCCAGTGCGCAAGTTCTTCGACAAGCCGATGTGGTGATCTCGCTGGACTGGCTAGACCTGGGCGGCACACTCAAGCAAGCTTGGGGGCAAGAGGCGGTAAGCGCTCGAATCGTTCAGGTGTCAATGGACCACCAACTCCACAACGGCTGGAGCATGGACCATCAATCTCTGCCTCCCACTGATTTGCACCTGGCGTGTGAACCAGAACCCTTTGTGCAAGCGCTGAACTTGTTGCTTCCTGCAGCCACCCCTTCAACGTTTGCACCCCTTCAAGTCCGACCTGAACCAGCGGCTCTGGCATCCGATCAGGTGCTCAAGGTTGCCGATGTCGCGCACTTGTTGCGCCAGCGTGTCGAGCCCCGCGACATCTGCTTGCTGCGTTTGCCTCTAAGTTGGAGTGGGGATCTTTGGGACTTTGTCAGCCCTTTGGATTTTTTGGGTTACGACGGCGGCGGCGGTATTGGCTCCGGTCCGGGCATGGCCGTTGGTGGAGCGCTGGCACTCAAAGGCACCGACCGCTTGCCCGTCGCCATCATTGGTGATGGTGATTTCATGATGGGCGTCACGGCCTTGTGGACCGCCGCCAACGCAAGACTGCCTTTGCTGATCATCGTGGTCAACAACCGGTCTTTTTTCAATGATGAATTGCACCAAGAACGTGTCGCCGTCGAGCGCGATCGCCCTGTTGCCAACCGCTGGATCGGGCAACGTATCGACGACCCTGCGCCCGATCTGGCGATGATGGCCAAGGCACAAGGTTTGATCGGCATGGGCCCTTTAAATAATGCAGGCGAGTTCGATCAAGCTTTGCAATTGGCCATTGAGCACGTCAGATCTGGCCAAGCCGTTGTGCTGGATGTTCATGTCATGACGGGCTATGCGCCCAGCATGACTCAGGGCATGACACGCAATTACAAGGATTGAAATGAGCGCCTTCAAAATGGGTTTGGAAATTCGATCACCAGAGGAGATGGCTTCGGCCGACCTCTCTTCGCTTGTCAACAGCACATTGCCTGCACAGGCGCGTCATTTCTGGGGAGGCTCCTGGCATGCAGGCGGCCCCATGTTTGTCAGCCACAACCCCAGCACCGAATTGCCTCTGGGTGAATTTGCAATGGGTGGCACCGCTGAGATCGATGCGGCCGTTCAGTCTGCACACCGTGCATTTCCGTCATGGTCTGGCACCCCACCGCTGGAGCGGGCTAAACGATTACGTTTGGCGGCCAGCATTGTGCGAGAGCATGCCCTTGAATTGGCTTTGCTTGACGCGGCCGACTGCGGCAATCCGGTCAAAGCCATGCAAATGGACGCCGAGATCGCAGCATTTCAATTGGAATACTTTGCTGGGCTTGTTCTTGAAAACAAGGGCGAGACCTTGCCCACTGGCAATGGCTCGCTCAATTACTCACTGCGCGAACCCTTAGGCGTTGTGGGTCGAATCTTTCCCTTCAATCACCCGTTCATGTTCGCTGCAGGCAAGATGGCCGCACCACTTGCCGCTGGCAACACCCTTGTTCTGAAACCCCCAGAACAAGCGCCCTTGTCGACCATGCGCTTGATGGAGTTGCTGGAGCCGGTTTTCCCGCCAGGCGTGCTCAACATGGTCACAGGAGGTCGTGAAGCTGGTGAGGCCTTGGCGTCGCATCCCCAAGTTGCCGCTGTGGGCTTGATCGGCAGTATTGCGGCAGGGCAGGCCGTGTTGCGCGCCTCGGCGGGCAATTTGAAAAGAACCCTCTTGGAGCTTGGTGGAAAAAATGCGATGGTGGTGTATCCCGACGCTGATTTTCAAGCAGCGGTCGATGGCGCTGTTCGCGGGATGAATTTCACATGGTGCGGCCAGTCTTGCGGGTCGACCAGCCGTTTATTGGTCCACGAGAGCCTCTATGAATCTTTTGTGCAAGCGCTCGTCAACCTTTTGGCTTTGCGTCACACACCTGGTATTGCCACCCACATGGGCACCACCATGGGCGCCTTGGTCAACCAGGTCCAATACGAGCGCTCACTGGATTACATCCGTACCGCCCATGCCGAAGGTGCCAAACTCGTCATTGGTGGGGGCAGACCCGCCAACCTGGATCGGGGATTTTTCATTGAGCCAACGGTTTTCAAAGATGTGCAGCCGCATCACCGCCTCGCCCGGGAAGAGGTTTTTGGCCCTGTGCTGGGCGTGATGCCTTGGCGTGATGAAGAGGACATGTTGGCCATTGTCAATGGACTGTCCATGGGTCTGACAGCCTCCGTCTGGACACGCGATCTGGTGACAGCGCACCGCGCTGCGATGCGTATCCAGGCGGGTTATGTGTGGATCAACGATGCTTCGATCCACTTGCCCGGGGCGTCATTTGGCGGCTACAAGCAGTCCGGTTTGGGGCGCGAAGAGTCTTTTCAAGAACTCCATGAATTCACCCAAATCAAGAACATCAATGTTGCCTTGCGTTGACCTTTTTTAAGACCTGGACGAAAGAACCCGATGAACCATGACAGCACACCCGAAATCGCCCTCAGCAGTTTGGCATGGCGTAACGCCATGACGCGCATGGCTGTTCACGACAAACCCGGTTTTTTTGCGCTCAGAGCCCAACTCCCGGAACAAGGGCGTACCAACCAGGTCATGGCAGCCACAGCGCAACTCAATGTGGTGCTTAAAACTTATGCCAGTGGTGGCGAAAACGAGTTGCACGCGCACACCAATGAAGACCATTTGTTTGTTGTCATGCAAGGCAGCGCAACTTTTTATGGGCCTGGCAACGAAAACCGGGTGGTGGGCTTACATGAAGGTGTCGTCTTGCCGCGGGGAGTCCTTTACCGATTTGTGGCCAACGGACCCGATCCGCTTGTTTTGCTGCGCGTCGGTGCGGTCATTGACCCCTCCAAGGACCCCTTGGCTCGGGTGGATGAAAAGGGGCATGACTTTGATGGCTACACCGCAAACAACCACGAAGTGCCCTGCATTCTTTCGAAAGATCGCTGGTTCAGCTGATGTCGATCACCGCACCATCAGCAAGGTGCCCAGAAACAGCAACAAGGCCAAGAGCAGAAGCCTGAACTGTTTTTCATTGAGGCGTTCTCGCAAGTTTGTACCCATCAACAACCCGGCATAGACGGGCAACAGGGCCAGGGTTGACCAAGCCACCTCTGACCAACCAAAACGCCCCCACCAGAGCATGCCTGCGTACATCGGAAGCGCGCCCAACAAATACACCACACTGATGCTGCCCACAAAAACGTCTCGGGGCAATCGCAAGGCCATCAAGTAGGTGATGAGCAAAGGCCCAGTGAGTGAAGACAAGCCCGCCATCGCACCTGCCAAAGCCCCCACCATCGGCCCCAGCCATTTTTCCTGAGCCGGTGAAATAGTGCCTTTGGGTTGCAAAATCATCACGGCAACAGCCACCAAGACCGTCAAGCCCATGGCCTTGTCCAGTGATTTGCCCGACCACCCAATGCTCCAATAGATGGCCAGCAAAGTGGTGACGGCCTGCGCAGCCATCAATGTCCCAAATCGGCGCACCGAGATGCGCCACAAGCCTCCCTGCAGTGCTTGGTAAACATTGGAAACCAGCACGGGCATGACGAGCAGCCCCATGGCCTGCGAAGCAGGCAAGATGAGGGTCAAAAGCGGCACGACCAGTAAAGGCAGGCCCACGCCCAAGGTGCCTTTGACGACGCCGCCAGCCACAAACATCAGGGCGGCGGGAGCCGCCAGCGCCAGAGAAATCACTCGGCCTTCAAGTCCGCAACTTTGGCAGCGCGCGCCATGGCTTCATTTTCCTTCGCAATGGCAAGTCCGTAGGTGCGTGGATCCGAGCCCACGGGATCGATGACCGCAGCCTGGAATGTTTTGACCAGCTCGGGGTGTTTTACGACTTCTGCAATTTCCTGACTGATTTTCTGGATGGCGCTGGACGGTGTGCCAGCTGCGGCCATGACGCCAATGATGACGGAAAAGTCAAACCCGGGAACTGTTTCCGCAATGGCCGGGATGTCCGGTGCTTGTGTGGAGCGAGCGGCTGCATTGCTGGCCAAGATACTGACCTGCCCGTTTTTCGCAAACCCCTGCATGGAAGGCAAAGCCGCTACCGAGAAATCCACTTGGCCACCGACCAATGCCGGCGTGGATTGACCAGAGCCTCTGAAAGGAATGTGACGGACATCGATTTTCATTGCCGCCTTCAGGGCTTCCATCGTCAAATGGTGCGTGCTGCCAATGCCAGAGGAGCCGTAAGTGAAATTGCCAGGCTTGCTTTTGACCAAATTCAGAAAATCCTGGAAATTATTGACCCCTGTTTTGGGGTGCGCCACGATGAAAAGGGGCGATCGCGCAATGAGCGAGACAGGCAAAATATCCACGCCTGCTTTGTAGGGCGCATTTTTGTTGAGCAGCGGCGTGATCGAGAGCATGGAGCCATCCGAGACGATGAAGGCATGGCCATCTTGAGGGGAGCTTTGCAGCAAAGCTTGGTAAGCCACAACCCCATTGCCGCCTGGCTTGTTGTCCACCACCACCGATTGACCCAGTCGCTCAGTCAATCTCTGCGCCACAACGCGCGCCACAGTGTCAGGCAAACCTCCAGCCGCATAGGGCACGATGAATTTGATCGGTTTGCTGGGGTAGGCCTGTGCCAGCACAGCGGTCGGAAGGGCTGTTGCAAGCGCCAGCGTTGAAACCAGTGCGGTGAGTGTTCTGCGTTGCATGATCGTCTCCTGTTGAGTGAATGAATTGTTTCAGGTGCTGGTACAACTTGCATATGATTAGCCACCTAATATAATAATTTTAGGGACCTTCACGTCCGTGTCAATAAGGTTTATCTCCACCTTGTCCCGTGACAGACGAACGTTTTTCAACTTCATCACCTTGAGCACGCACCCATGAACATGAATCTCAAAGTCGCCAGCAAAGCGACCGTTGCCCAAGACATTTACCAATTTGAATTGCAGCACGTAGACGGTGCTCCTTTGCCCGCCTTTACCGCTGGTGCGCACATTCCTGTTCTCACCCCCAGTGGCAGCATGCGCTCCTATTCGCTTTGCAACGACCCTGAAGAAACACACCGCTATCTGATTGCGGTCAAACGCGAAGCTGCTGGTCGTGGCGGTTCGATCAGCATGATCGATGGTTTGCATCTTGGCGATACAGTGGCGGTCGGCCAACCACTTAACCATTTTCCACTTGACCCGCAGGCCCAGAAATACGTCTTGATTGCCGGGGGCATCGGCATCACGCCTTTGATGGCGATGGCCAAAACCTTGTACCAGTGGGACAAGCCCTTCAAGCTTTATTACCTGACGCGCGACCCGGAAAGCACCGCTTTTTTGAATCAACTCAAGGCCGAACCTTTTGCTCAAAATTTGGTCTGTCACCATGATGCAGGCCTACCTGGAAACAACTTTGATCTTTGGCCTGTCCTGGAAAAATCGGGCAGCCTCGCCGGTCTGCAGCTTTATTGTTGTGGTCCTGCAGGACTCATGAGCGCCGTCAAAGACATGACTGGCCACTGGCCATCGAGCGCCGTGCATTTTGAAAGCTTTGGCGTTCAACAAACTTCCCAAGTCAATGACACGCCCTTCACCGTCAATTTCAGCAAAAGCGCTCATCAAGTGAACGTCCCCGCCGGAACAAGTATTTTGCAAATGGCGCGCTCTGTCGGTATTGCCATGCCGGCTTCCTGCGAAAGTGGCACCTGTGGGTCCTGTAAAACAAGGTTACTGGAAGGCTCAGCGGACCATCGAGACCATGTTCTCCTGCCAGAAGATCGTGCGCACTGGATCATGCCCTGCGTTTCACGCGCTCTTTCTGACCACTTGACGCTCGAGGCATGAAATCTCCCATCGGTCTTGGCGTCATTGGCATGGGCCGCGCCTTCACGTTGATGCTGCCGACCTGGGCAGCCGATGCGCGTATACGCCTCATCGCCGCCCATGACCCTCGCCCCTCGGCCTGTTTGGCCTTTGAGAAAACCCTGGGCGGGACAGCCTGCCAACGGCCTGAGGAGGTTTGTGCCCACCCGGACGTTGAATGGGTCTACGTCGCCTCGCCACATGCCATGCATGTCGAGCACGTCCTGCTGGCGGCACGCTACGGCAAGAATGTGCTGGTGGAAAAGCCAATGGCCTTGAACTTGGCCGACTGCGAAGCAATGATCAAGGCTTGCCAGCAAGCGGGCACCCATCTTGTTGTCGGGCACAGCCACAGTTTTGATGCCCCTGTTCGTTTGGCCCACCAACTCATTGCCAGTGGCCAATGGGGCCGAGTGCGCATGATCCAGGCATTGCAATACACCGACTTCCTTTACCGTCCACGTCGCCCTGAAGAGCTTCAAACCGCTTTAGGGGGCGGCGTGGTCTTCAGCCAAGCGGCGCACCAAGTGGATGTGGTGCGCTTGTTGGCCGGCACACCGGCTCGTAGCGTCAGAGCCATCACCGGATCCTGGGATGCGCGTCGACCTACAGAAGGCGCTTACAGCGCCTTGCTGACTTTTGATGATGGCGTTTGGGCCAACATGACCTACAGTGGTTATGGCTTTTTCGATACCGATGTGTGGATGAATGGTGTGGGTGAACTGGGCACACCCAAATCGCCCTTGGCCCACAGCGCCACGCGCAGCAAACACGCACAAATGAAGGACGAGGCTGCCGAAGCTCAGGCCAAGGCCGAACGCAACTTTGGCGGACGCGACTACCCGGGGATAGACGCCTTGGCCCCGGTCAATTACCAACATTTTGGCCCAGTGATTGTCAGCTGCGAAAACGCTGACCTGCAATTGCTGCCCAACGGCGTGATGGTGATGGACGCCAGCGGCGCTAAGCTTCACGGCTTGGCAGCGCCCATCGTTGCTCGGCAGGAAGTGGTCGATGAAATGTGGGCCGCTGCCCGCTTGGGCCAAGCTCCCCAGCATGACGGCAAATGGGCCATGGCAACCCTTGAGGTTTGTCTGGCTTTGCTCAAATCGTCAACCCTTGGACAAGATATCATTCTTTGCGCCCAAACCCCCACCCCTCGCATATGACGTCCAGAGTTGCCCCCATTCCGCACATGCTGCGCCACTGGCGTGAGGCCGTTCCGAATGATCGTCTGGCCCATTTGATAAGAGACGTGAGCCGCGCACAAATGCGCGCTTTGCATGCCCGCCTGATCGTCCATGGTGTTTCTTTTGGACACTGGACATTTTTGCGGATTTTGTGGCTCCAAGACGGTCTGACACAGCGTGAACTCAGTCATTTGGCTGGGGTCATGGAACCTACCACCTTAACTGCCGTTCGCGCCATGCAGGGCATGGGCATGGTCGAGCGGCGTCAGCTCGAGGGCAACCGCAAAAACATGCACGTGTTTCTCACAGAGTCTGGACGTGCGCTGGAGCAAGTTCTGGTGCCACTGGCTGAAGATGTGAACCGCATCAGTGTCGGCGAGCTGAACCAACGCGATGTGGCCACCACACGGCGTGTCTTGCTCAGCATGCTGGAAAATCTGGCACACGACCCACAGCTATCCGAATCCACCGACAACCCATCAACATCTCTTTAAATAGCGCAGATCTCGTTGATTGCCAGATGAAATTTTCTTCAATCTGCATTTGTCGCTGAGAATGGCCTTGCGAAAGGAGGCAACTCCATCATGCGTCCAACTTGGCACGGTTGGCACCCACACCGTAAGCCCAAAAATACTGCCCCATGGTTTCCCGCGCCGCCTTGAGCTGTTCCACTACAAAGGGTAGTTTCACTTTGGTTGCTGTCTTTTCAGTCATGGCCTCCAGATCCGCTCCTTTGGCTTGGTTGAATGCCTTGAAAACCGCATGGTCAACCGTGGGGGCTCTTCGCATCCAGTAGGGTGAGCCCCCACACAGTGCATGCTGCTAAAAATGCCCGTGCGCTTGCAGTCATCTTTATCAGCTGCTGTGGGGTCCTCTTAATGCCAGCCCACAGCCAGGCTCCTCAAGGCGTATTCGCTGGGTGGCCTGGGGGTCATGAACCCATCGATGACACCCCGGTCGAGCAATTGAGAAATCGTTGACCCTTGGGGTGGATTTTCAATATGAACAGGATCTACTTCGGCGGTTTGCAACCGTCCATCAAGCAGTGCCTGTGTGCGGTCTTATTCGCCTATCGCGACCGATAACCTGAGTTCATTCAAATCGAGCCTTCTCACACTTTGACAACGTAGGCGTTGTCACTTTGGGCAGGCGCATCGGTATCGTCCCAAATGAAACGTCCCTCAAACGAACGCCAGTCATCGGTTTTCGGCAGCACCTGCTGATAAGAGCAGACATTGGCCGGCACTTGTCTTTCTCCGGTTCCAATCGCGATTGCATCTTGCTGAAATTGTTTGACCGCTTCGATCATTTGCTTGCGAAACTCGACAATCGCCAGATCACTCGCTCCCAGTCGATCTTGGCTGCGATCTGCAATCTTGCCCATGGTCACCCACATCGCTATGTCCTGATTGGGAAAGCCTTTGATGCCGGTGAAGTTGCCCGCCTTCATTGCTTGCCTGTCCTGCCAAAAACGGTTGTCGTAATTGCGCAGTGGGCGGTAGTACGTGTCCAGATCAACCCCAACCGTTTGCCCCAAAAATTTGCGCCAAGTTTCTGTTTCTGGCGTCTGCGCAGGATGACCCCATGCAATGAAATAAAAGCAGGTGTTGGTGTCGTCTATTGGCACATTGACGTTGGCAACGTTGTACAAGTTGTTGGGCGGAACAAGAACCGTCCAAGGTGCAACGAACACAGTCGTACGGATGTAATCATGTGTTTGCGCATTGAAGATAGGCCTGCGGATGGCGGCATACCGAAACCCATAATCTGTGCGCTGAACCTGAAGCCGAGGAGCTTTATCGGTCGAAGGTCGCAGCCAATTTTTATCGGTCGCCTCACCACTTTGCACTCGAGCAGGAACCATGTCCGAACTGTGCAAACTCGAGCTGTGCGCCGAATCAATCGCACCCTCCAAGATTTGAGCCCAATTGACTGGCAACACCGCTTTGGCGATCGACACGCGCGCTTGCGCCGTTGGCGCCCATCTCGGTGGCTCAAAGGCAGGTACCCGGTCTTGGGGCCCCATGAAGGCCCACACCAGTCCACCCCACTCCTGCACCGGATATGCTTTTTGCTTCACTTTGCAGGCCATCTCACTGGACTGAGGCTCTGAAACCATCTCCAGCACATTGCCTTTGACATCCATTTTCCACCCATGGTAGAGGCACCTCAAACCTCCTTCTTCATTGCGCCCCATGAGCAATGAAGCACGGCGGTGTGGGCAGTACTCGTCCAACACACCCACCTGTCCGGCAGTGTCTCTGAACACCACCAAGTCTTCACCCAGAATGCGTGCCTTCACAGGGGTCCCATCTGGAGCCTCAACTTCTTCACTCAAGCAAATGGGTACCCAATGTTCACGCATCAGTTGCCCCATAGGGGCCTTAGCTTCTACACGGCAGAGCAGTTCATTTTCTTCAAGCGTCAACATCTCTTCAATACTCCTAGAGCCAAAGTATGGGGCATCGTTTTCAAGAACACCTTAATATACTTTGTTACCTAAGCAAATTAACCGGGGTTAACCCTAGGCTTCTGTTGCCCATCTGCTCTTCAACTCTGATGCGTTTTCGGTGCTGTCTTCAAAAAGTAAGCAGCACCCTCAGGAAAGCTTCAGCGCCGCAGCCAACAAAATGCGTTTGTTGTCTCGGCTGCGGCGAGCATGCTCGCGCATCAGCGCCTCTGCCCTGGCGCTTTCGCCCGCCAAAATGGCAGACAGGACATCCTCATGATCGAGTTGGGCACGCTGAATAAAGGCGAACTCCCGTTGCGGCGCAATGCCATGCAAACTCAAGGCCTGCGCACCCACCAATGGCATTTGTCCGATTTCACGCATGGCATTGGCCAAGACTTTGTTGTCCGCGGCAGCAATCAAGGTGGCGTGAAAACGCGCATTCATGGCTATCCACCCTTGTGAATCCAACACGAAGTTGTTGTCTGCCGCTTGACTCAATAACGCGCGACCTTGATCGACACACGATTGAAGGATCTCTTGGTTGACCGCCGTGAGGGTGCGCTCTGCCACCAACCTGGCGGCCATCCCTTCCAGCACGCCGCGCACATCAATCGCGTCCGCCAAGTCAACGGCATTGAATGATCTGACTCGAAAACCGCGTGTGGGCAATCGCTCCAGCAGCCCTTCCTTGGTCAGCTCTTCAAAAGCCAAGCGAATGGGCGTCCGCGAAGCACCCAAATCTGCTGACACTTGCAACTCCACCAGTCGCGCACCTGGGGCGTAAATCCCCGCACCAATGCGGCGACGAAGTTCATGGGCAACAAGATGAATTTGGGTAGCCATGCGCTGAGTGTACCGATCATCTATGCATGCAATTTTTGAAATATTTGCATGATTTATCTCTTCAGGCCTATGATTGCATGCATTAACCCCAGGAGATCCCCATGGTATTTCAAAGTCGACGCTCCCTTATGGCCATCGCTTGCTGGATGATCGCAAGCGGTGCCTTTGCACAAAACAGCGCGGAGAGTTACCCCAACAAGCCCGTTCGGGTGGTGATCCCGTTTGTGGCGGGCGGCGGCGGTGACAACCAGGCCCGGCTCATCTTGACCAAGGCGGCTCAGGAGCTGGGGCAAAACTTTGTTTTCGAGAACGTTCCAGGAGCAGGCGGGAATGTGGGCGCTGTCATGGTCTCGCGCGCAACGCCCGATGGTTACACCTTGTTTTATGGGACCAATGGAACGCACGGCATCAACCATGCTCTTTACAAAAACACGGGCTTTAACCCGCTGAAGGATTTTGAGGCCGTGGGCCGAATGAGCAGCATTCCGGCCATGCTGGTGGTTCGCCCTGGGATAGCAGCCACCAACCCTGGCGAATTGATCAAATTGATGAAAGAAAAGCCGGGCTCTTTTTCTTTTGCATCGGCTGGCAATGGCACCACGTCCCACCTGACTGGAGAAATGTTCAAAGCACAAGCTGGCGTGGAGGCGGTCCATATCCCTTACAAAGGAGGTGCTCCGGCCATGATCGATCTGATTGGCGGGAGGGTCGACTTCATGATCGACGTCATGCCCAACACCGCCCCGCAAGTGCGAGGCGATCGCCTCAAGGCTCTGGCCGTGACCTCAGCGCAGCGCTTGGGCAGTTTCCCCAACGTTCCCACCTTGATCGAATCGGGCCTGGAAGGTTTTCAAGTGACCGCCTGGGATGCGGTTTTTGCCCCCGCAGGTACACCAGCGGCCATTGTTCAAAAAATCAACGCCGCTTTGAACAAAGCCTTGAGCAACCCCGAATTACGACAACAACTCGCCAGTCGCGGCAGTGAGGTTTACCCAAGTAGCCCTGCGGAATTGAGTCGATTCATTGCCACGGAAATGGAGCGTTGGGGCATGGCCGTCAAACGCGCCGGAGCCACCATCGACTGAACCACACGCAAGCCTCACCCATCATGAATGCAACGCCCACTTACGCCGGTCTGCCGATACCGCTCGCGCCAGCCATCATCGACACCAAGCATTTTTATCAAGCGCTGGACAATTTCGTGCGCACCTTCGCATTTCGAAGGGGCGATGAGGTGCTGGTTTTGGCCGACCCCCTGCTGGACACCCGCGTCATGGATGCGATCCACGGCCATGCCAAAGCGCGTGGCGCCACCGTTCGCCTCTACATGGAACCCAGCTCACGCGTGACTGAAATACCCGAGGACGTCAAACCCATCCTCGCACGAGCCAGTTTTGTGGTGTCCACATGGTTTTGCTCGGTGTTCGATCCTTTTTGTCTATCGTTACGCAAAAAAGGACAGCGCTGGGTCAAGATCACCTACTTCCGCAACCTTGATCTTTTGCATACCCCTCAAGCTCGTTTTCCGATCGATGTGGTGGGAGAAATCACGCGTTGCACAGCTCGGCGGTTTCCGCAAGGCGTTGCTTTCGATCTGCACTTTACCGACGAACGCGGCAGTGACTTTCGAATAGGCTTCACGCCCGAAATGCGCGACAACCAACTCAACACGAACCGCTGGCGTGGCAAGATGACCGCCGATGAGGACGGCTGCTATGTGCACTACCTGGCTTCCCATGGCCCTAACCTTTGGGACCACAACTCCGTCAAAAACGATATGTCGGTGACCACGCGCATGAGCGGTGTCCTTTATCCGCAATGGGCCGTCGGTTTTGCCGAGCCCTTCAAGGAGCGAATCGGCGTTTTCTTTGAAGGCGAGTACATCAGTCATGTCAGCGGTGAAACCGAAGATGCCCAACTGTTGCGGGACATGCTGATCGGAGGAAGGCTGATCGAAGGGGGGGGTTGCGGCTTCAATCCCAAAGCCCCACGCCACACCATCTACCCGGCCGGCTCCAACGCTCCGGGTGCGCTGCACTTCGGAATTGATCTGGTCAAACCCGCCGATTACATCAGGCGCACCATGCCCGACTGGGAGGAGCCCCCCATTCATGTGGACTTGGTGATTCTGGATGCCACGGTCACTGCTGGCGACAACCGACTGATCGACAAGGGGTTCTTGTGCGCACTGCGGGATCCGGAAGTGATTGCCATGGCCCAAAACTACGGCGACCCCATCGAGTTGCTGGAGGCCGTTGTCTTTTAAGACTCAGAACCCAAAAGCCATCGCTTCAGCGCGTCAACCAACGCCGCGCCGCAAAGCTCAGCGCATCCACACAAGCCACCATCAGCAGCATGGCTGCCAAAATGGTGGCCGTCTTGTTCATGTGGAACAGCCCCATGTGGAAGGACAGCAGCTGCCCCAAACCACCCGCGCCCACCACGCCCAACACGGCGGCGGCTCGGATGTTGTTTTCCCAGCGGTACAGCGTGTAACTCATGAGCTGCGGCAAAACCTGCGGCAAGGTGGCGTAAAAGAACACACGCAGTGGCCCCACACCTTGGGTGCGCAAGGCGTCGCCGGGACCAGTGGGCACGTTTTCCATCGCCTCGGCAAACAGGCGCCCCAACACGCCGCTGGTGTGCAGCGCCAGCGCCAAGGTGCCCGCCATGGGGCCCAAGCCTGCAGAGATCAGCAGCAACGCGGCCCACACCAGTTCAGGAATCGCGCGCAGGGCATTGAGCACCCAGCGCGTGGGGCTGCGCAGCCAAGCGGGGTCTTGGGCGGACATGCGGCTGGCGGGCACGGCCAGCGCCAGGCCCAGCGCCGCCGCCATGACCGTACCCAATGCGGACATGGCCAGGGTTTCCCAAGCGGCCCAAGCGACTTTGTCCACAAACACGGGTGAGAGATCGGGCGGGAAAAATTCCGCCACAAAGCGGCCCATGCTGCGCGCTGCTTCCATCGATGCAAAGGCGGCCCAATCCAGGTCGAGCGAGACAAAACTGGCCACCACCAACACCAGCAAAGCGGCCGTGAACCAGCAAGCGCGGCAACGCGCATCAAACAGGGGCGGCGGCAATTTCCAGGGCGGGTTGGCCGCTTCTGGGGCAAAGGCCTGGGCCACAGGCGCGGCGTCGGGTGTCGAGGTGGGCTTCATGCCAAAGCCTTTCGCAGCCAGGCGCTCACGCGGTCGGCCAGCGCCACCAGCGCAATGAACACCAACAGCAAGGTGGCCACTTCGCCGCCATTGAACATCTTCATCGAGTTGTCCAGTTGCTGGCCCAGGCCACCTGCGCCCACAAAGCCCAGCACCACCGAGGAGCGGATAGCACATTCCCATCGGTACACCGTGTAAGACGCCAGCTCGGCCGCGTGGCTGGGCAGCAACGCATAAACAAAAGCCTGCAGGCGGCCACTGCCGTTGCGCATCAGGGTTTGGGTGGCGTGGCTTTCGCCGCTTTCTAAAATCTCGGCGTACACCTTGCCCAGCATGCCGCCATAGGTCAGCGCAATCGCCAGCACGCCCGCCGTGGGGCCCAGGCCCACCACGCGCACAAACACCAGCGCCCACACCAGCTCGGGCACGCTGCGCAGCACGATCAATGTGGCCCGCACGCACCAACGCACCACAGCAGGCCAGCGGTCCATGCGGCCCGTCAAGGCCGAGAGCGACAGCACGCGTGTGGCCATCAGGCTCAAGGGCACGGCCAGCACCAGCGCCAGCGTGACACCCGCCGTGGCCATGGCCACAGTGCGCCAGGTTTCGCGCACCACCATGTTCATGAATTCGGCGTGGTGCACCAGCGGCCAAAAGCTGGCCACAAAGTCGGCCGTGACCTTGCGGTTTTCGGGCGCCCACAACACCCAGGGGCGGAACTCGGTGGCCACACACAGCGGCCACAGCAGGACCAGCGCCAGGCTCAGCCAAAACACCCGAGACAAAAACGCAGGGTCTCGCGCAGGTGCAGCCGGGCGCGAACTGGGCGGTGGCAGCCCAGGAGGCTGCACATCGGGCATTCGAGAAACGGTGACTGACATGTCGCGTGTATGAAGGGTCAGGGATCTGAGGTCAGGTCGCAGTCCGCATCAGCGGCAGTGCATCACGGCCGGCGCAGTCGCTGCCGGGGCTGGCTCGTCCACCCTGATCGTCGCTTGGCCGTGCAGCTCGTGTTCGTGCTGGTCGTAAAGGTGGGCCAGGTGCGCGCGGCTGACTTGTGCTGACGGCAAGTCAAACACCAACTGCCCGTCGCGCAAGCCGACGATGCGCGGGAAATGCGCCAAAGCCATGTCCACCTGGTGCAAGGTGGCCACCAGCGTCACTTGGCGTTCGGCGGCCAAGCCCACCAAAGCCGTCATGGCCATGCGTGCGCGCATCGGGTCAAGCGCCGACAGCGGCTCGTCGATCAGCCACAGGCTGGCCGGGGCCAACAAGGCGCGGGCCAAGCCCACGCGCTGACGCTCACCGCCCGACAAGCGGTCGACCCGCTCGAACAATTTGTCACCCAAATCAAAGTGCGCCAGCGCTTCATAAGCCGCCGGGATGTCGGTGGGGTAAAAAAGTGAGCGAAGACTCGCCCAAAAACCCAGGACCGGCAATCGCCCAGCCAGCACCGAAGTCACCACACGCTGGCGCGGCGGCAAGGGCGGCACCTGCGGAGCCAAAAACAACTGGCCACGCAAACCACGCAAGGCGCCGGGTGATTGCGTCCAGGGGTTCACGCCCGACAACTGCAGCGCGCCCTGGGTGGGCCGCTGCGCGCAAGCCAACACCTGCAGCAAGGTCGTCTTGCCTGCGCCCGAGGGGCCGATGATGGCCACCTGCTCGCCAGCAGCCAGTTGCAGGTTCAGGGCACGCAAAGCCGCAGCCGCACCAGCCAAAGCAGCCGGGTGGCGGGCCTCAAGAGACTGCAGATCGATCTTCATGCGTGGAGCGTTATCGGATCAAAGCAAGCCCAGATTGCGCGCGGCGGCTTCCAGCTCTTTGTAGTTTTCTGGCTTGGTTTCGATATACCGCGTGGCCCGGTTCAGGCGCAGGATTTCAGCGTGCTCGGGGTTGGCCGGGTTCAAGGCCAATAAGGCCGCCTTGATCTTGTTTTGCAGCACCACAGGCATGTCCGCGTGGACCGACCAGTTGTAGTTGAAGAAGGTGGGCGTGGTGAAAAATACATTCACGGCCTGCGTGTCCACCTTGTTTTCTGCGACAAACTTTTTCCACACCGTGATGTCCAGCGCTGCCGCATCGACCTTGCCGCTGACCACTGAGGCGATGGTGGCATCGTGCGCGCCGCTGTAAGCGATGCGTTTGAAGTCTTTTTCAGGGTTGATCCCCGCTTGCACCAGCACGCCTCGGGGCATCGCATGCCCAGAGGTGCTGCTGGCAGAACCAAATGAGACTTGCTTGCCCTTCATGTCGGCCAGCGTCTTGATGCCTGAATCGGTTTTGGCGATGAACACCGACTGGAACCGCGTATCCTCTTCGCGCTGCGCCAAGGGCACGACTTTGTCACCCGAGCGGAGTTTGGCCTGAACGTACGTGAAGCCACCAAACCAGACCAAATCGACCTTTTTGTTCACCATCGACTCCACGGCCGCGGGGTAATCGGTCACAGGCGTGAACACCACCTTCATTCCCAACTGCTTTTCCAGGTAATTGGCCAGCGGGGTGAATTTGCGCACCTGCTCGGTGGCCGCTTCTTCGGGGATGGTGGTCACCCGCAGCGTGGTTTGGGCTTGGGCTGCGCTCATGAGCGACAAGCCCAGCAAAGCAGCACAGGCCGAGGACATGATTTTGGAGAAGAAGGCGTGGGTCATGTTGGCTTTTCTAAAATGGAACTTTCAAGATTACACACTGAAATCCTTGCACCCCGCGCTGCAGGGGCCAAACCTGCAAGGTCCTGTAGTTTGAGCATTGGCTTACTATCCTTTCATGAACATCCCCCAATTCATCCAGCTGTACCAGCACAACGCCAGCGCTGTAGCACACGAGCTTTTGCAAGGCCTGAGCGCCCCGCAGGCCTTCACCTCCCCCAAATACCTTTACGACACACTGGGCTCGCGCCTGTTTGAGGCCATTACTGAACTGCCCGAGTACGACCTGACACGTACCGAGGCGCAACTCATGCGCTTGCACAGCGCCGACATGATCCGACATGTGCCCACAAACGCTTGCTGGATCGACCTGGGCGCGGGCAACTGCGAAAAAGCCGGGCGACTGTTGGGCCCCCTGAAAGCCGAACGCTATGTGGCGGTGGACATTTCGGTGGACTTTGTACGTCAAGCCCTGGGCAGCCTGCAGCACCAGCACCCTGGCCTGGCCATGGTGGGCCTGGGCACCGACTTCTCGGGTGGTCTGGATTTGCCAGATGTGTTGGGCCTTAACCCTGCACAAGCGCGCGTGTTGTTTTATCCGGGCTCAAGCATCGGCAACTTCACGCCCGATCAAGCCTTGGACTTTTTGCAAAGCCTGCACCGCGCTTGCGGTACGGCCATGGGCAGTGGTTTGCTGATCGGGGTGGATTTGGTCAAGGACGCGGCCGAGTTGGAAGCGGCCTACGATGACGCATTGGGCGTCACCGCCGCTTTTGACCTGAACTTGCTGCTGCACATCAACCGCTTGGTGGGCAGCGACTTTGCGCTGCGCGACTGGCGCCATTTGTCGCGCTTCAACGCACTGGAATCGCGCGTGGAGATGCACCTGCAGGCACGCCACGCGGTCACCGTGCAATGGCCAAGCGGCGTGCGGCTTTTTGCTGCAGGCGAGACCATCCACACTGAAAATGCATACAAATGGACGGTGCCTAACTTTGAAGCCTTGCTCCACTCGGCAGGCTTTACCCAAACCCGCGTCTGGACAGATAGGGCCCAGCGCTTTGCAGTCTTTTGGGCCACGGCCTGATGAGGCAGTGCTTGGCGTGGTCAGGGATGTCTCTTTCGCCGACAAACTGCTAAAGCGACACTGACCGGAAACCCGCAAAAATATCGCGCCGCTGGGGCACAAAGAAGTTGCGATACCGCACATCCACCACATGCGCCGAGGTCGCAGCGCAGGCCCCACGCAGCACGCGGTGGTGGTACCACCAAGGCTCTGAATAATCGCGGTAGGGATGCGCCTCAAAACCCGGATAAGGCGCAAAGTCGCTGGCCGTCCACTCCCAGACTTGGCCCCACGCAAAGCCGAGCTGCTGCGCCGCGCACGCCCATTCGGCCTCTGTGGGCAAGCGCCTGTTAGCCCATTGGCACCAAGCCTGGGCATCGAGCGCATTCAGGTGCACCGCCGGGGCCTGCAGATCCAGCGCCTTCCATTGACCAAAACGCTGCGCTTGCCACACCCCTTGCGAACATCGCACATGTGGGGGCAAAGCGTGGCCGGTGGCATTTACAAAAGGCAGGTAACGCGCCCAGGTCACGGCGGCTGCATCGATCTCGAAGGCGGCCAGCACCTGCGGATGGGCCTGCCTCTCGTTGTCAAAAACGAAGCCTGGCCCCTGATGCCCCAGCGTGTAAGCCTGCTCAGGCAACAAGATGCCCCCGGAGCAACCCACGGGCTTTTCTTGCGCAACTGCAGCCCCGCTCGCGGGCTCACGCCAGCACAAGGCAGGCGGCAGCTCCAAGCCCAGGTCTTGGGCCATGTAGACCGCAGCTTCGTTGTGCATGTCTTCGTGCTGCAGCACCAAGCGCCAAAAATACAGGTGTTCGTCGCTCTCACCCTGACCGTCAGCCTCGACCGCTTGCAGCTGCTCCAGGCTGCGCTCTAAAACCTGCGCCAAATAGGCTTGTGTTCCGGCCAAATTGGGCAAAGGCAGCGCCCAGCGGCTGTCGTGCGCGACTTCGCTGGAGTTGTAGAGCGCATCGGCATCGGGCAACAGCGAGGCGTCAAAGTCAGCGCCGCTGCTGGCACTGCGGGTGCCCAGGTGGCGCTGGCGGTTGCGCACCGTCCACCACTCCTGAAACCAGGCGATATGGCCCCACTCCCAAAGCGGTGGGTTCATGCCCGGCAAGGGCGGCACCGACAGATCGGGCATGGCGTTTTGCCAGGCCTGCATCAAGCCCAAGGTGCGCTTGCGGGTGCGTTGCAAGGCCTGGGCCAATTGCGCCGCACTGGCCGTGCGCGCAGCGCTGTGCACAGGCCCCAGGCAGCCAACAAAAGCTCTGTCAAACACGCCCCCCGAAGAAGGGCCCAAAAAAACACTTGAAAACACGCTCAAAGATGGGCTTGGGGTAGCCTGCCTTGCCCCCGCCGAAGTACTGCCATTCATGTATAAACCGTCCATGCAAAAACTTCGTGTAGTGATTGTCAGCCCTGCCTTGGCCGACGCCAACAACGGCAACTGGCAAACGGCGCGCCGCTGGAAACAGCTGTTGTCTGCGCATTCTGCCCGCATCGTGCGCCAATGGCCGGATGCATCGGCCGACCAAGACGATGTGATGCTGGCCCTGCATGCGCGGCGCTCGGCCTGTGCGGTACAAGCTTGGCATGATCGGCACGGCCAGCGCGGCCTTGGCGTCGTGCTGACGGGCACCGACTTATACCGCGACATCGCTCACGACCCACAGGCGCAACGCTCCTTGGCCCAGGCACATTCGCTGGTGGTGTTGCAAGGGCTGGGTGTGCAAAGCCTGCCCAGCGAGCACCAAGCCAAGGCCCGCGTGATCTTTCAGTCGACCGGTACGCGCCAAACCCTGCGCAAAACCACGCGCCACCTGCGCGTGGTGATGGTGGGCCACTTGCGCGACGAAAAAGACCCCCTGACCTTGATGGCCGCCGCCCGCTTGCTGCCCCCTGCCAGCGGCATCTTGATCGACCACATTGGTGCACCACTCGATGCCACACTGGGCCAGGCCGCACAGGCCACGCAGGCGCAGTGCCCACATTACCGCTGGCTGGGGGCATTACCCCACCGCCAGACGCTGCAGCATATCCAGCGCGCCCACCTGCTGGTGCACTGCAGCCGCATGGAAGGCGGCGCACATGTGCTGATGGAAGCCATTTGCTGCGGCACGCCCGTGCTGGCTTCGCGTATCGACGGGAACATGGGCCTGCTGGGTGAAAATTATGTCGGGGTGTTCCAACCCGGCGATGCACCTGGCCTGGCGGCGCTGTTGCTGGCTTGTCGCGCTGCGCAAACCGGCCCCACACTGGTGGCACACTTGCAGCAACAGTGCGTCATGCGCGCACCTTTGTTTGAACCGCAGGCCGAACGTGCCGCCTTGCACCGCTGGGTGCAAGACCTCTGGAACCTTTGAATGCAATCTTCAACTCAACCCGTACTGCGAGACTTGGTGCTGGTCGGCGGCGGTCACAGCCATGTGGGCGTCCTGCACATGTTCGCCATGAAGCCCGAGCCGGGCGTGCGCATCACCGTGATCTGCACCGACATCGACACCCCCTACTCAGGCATGCTGCCAGGCTACATCTCGGGTCATTACAACTTTGACGAAGTGCACCTTGACCTGGGCCGCCTGTGCGCCTTTGCCGGGGCACGGCTTTACCACGCTGCAGTGGTCAGCATTGACCGCAAAAACCAGAAAGTCATTTGCCAAAACCGCCCCCCAGTGGCCTACGACTTGCTGTCCATCAACATCGGCTCAACCCCTCAGCTTCGTCAGGTTGAAGGCGCTCAAAGCCTGGCCGTGCCGGTCAAGCCGATTGCACAGTTCAACCAACGCTGGCTGGCCCTGCTTGACAAAGCCCGCCAGTGGCCGGTGAACCGGGGCCGCATGACGATTGCCGTAGTGGGCGCAGGTGCAGGCGGTGTGGAACTGGTGCTGTCCATGCAGTACCGCTTGCGCCACGAACTCAAGGCCCTGGGCCGCAATCCGGAAGACCTCAAATTCGTACTGCTGACCTCGGGCAACACCATCTTGCCCACGCACAACCGGGGGGTTCAACGGCGCTTTGCCAAAGTGCTGCATGAGCGCAATGTCGAGGTACTCACCCAGGCCGAGGTGGTTCAGGTCTCCCCCGGCTGCCTGCACACGCGCGACGGACGCACCTTCGATGCCGACGAAACCATCTGGGTCACCCAGGCCGGTGGTCCCGCTTGGCTGCAAAGCACGGGTCTGGCGCTGGACAAGCAAGGCTTCATTCTGGTGCACCGCCAACTGCAGACCCTGAACGACCCGCTGGTTTTCGCGGCTGGCGACATTGCCTCTTTTGTAGAGCGCCCCCTGGAAAAAGCCGGTGTTTTTGCCGTGCGCATGGCCAAACCCCTGGCCGAAAATTTGCGCCGCAGCCTGCGCGGCCAAATGTTACTGGCCTATGACCCGCAACGCCAATGGCTGGCGCTCATTTCCACGGGTGACCGCTTTGCCGTGGCCTCACGCGGACCGCTGGGCTTTGACGGGGACTGGGTCTGGCGCTGGAAGGACCGCATCGACCGGGAATTCATGCGCCGCTTCACCGAGTTCCCTCCCATGCCGCAACCAAGCGGTTTCGGCCAGCCCGGGTCCCAAGTGCGCGATGCCGTGCAGGCCATGGGCCAACTGCTCAAGGACATCCATGCTCAAGGCAAGGGCCGCACCACACAGCTGACACTGACATCGGAAGAATCACTGCAAGCCATCTCGGCGATTGCCATGCGCTGCGGGGGTTGTGGTGCCAAAGTCGGCGCCAATATTTTGTCGCGCGCCTTGGGGCAATTGCAGCCCGTCGAGCGTCCAGATGTGATGATCGGCTTGCACTCGCCGGACGACGCGGCCGTGGTGCGCGTGCCGCCGGGCATGGCCATCGTACAGACGGTGGACTTTTTCCGGGCTTTCATCGACGACCCGTATGTGTTTGGCAAAGTCGCGGCCAACCACGCGCTGGGCGATATTTTTGCCATGGGCGCCGAGCCTCAAACCGCCACCGCCGTGGTCACCGTGCCGCCGGGCTTGGAGAGCAAGGTCGAAGACCTGCTGACCCAAATGATGGGCGGCGCCATCGAGGTGCTCAATGCTGCAGGCTGCGCCCTGGTGGGCGGCCACACGGGCGAGGGCGCCGAGCTGGCCTTGGGCTTTGCCATCAACGGCCTGATCGATGAAAAGATGGACAGTGTCATGCGCAAGGGCGGCATGCAGCCGGGCGATGTGCTGCTGCTGACCAAGCCGATTGGCACCGGCACGCTGTTTGCCGCACATGCCCGCTACGCCGCCAAAGGGCGCTGGATCGATGCGGCGCTGCAATCGATGGTGCTGTCCAACCAATCGGGCGCGGCCATTTTGCGCACGCACGGCGCCACCGCCTGCACCGACCTGACCGGTTTCGGTTTGCTGGGTCACCTGGTGGAAATGACACGGCCGTCTGGCGTGGACGCCGAGCTGCAGCTGAGCACCCTGCCCCTGCTGGATGGCGCGGTGGACTGCGTTCAGGCGGGCATTGTCAGCTCTTTGCAACCGGCCAATGTGCGCCTGCGCCGCGCCCTGCGCAACGCTGATGAGTTCATCAACGACCCGCGCTACCCCTTGTTGTTTGACCCGCAAACCGCAGGCGGTCTCTTGGCCAGCGTGCCCGCAGCGCAAGCTGCCGCCTGTGTGCAAGCGCTCAAGGCGGCAGGTTACCCCCACACCGCCATCATCGGTCGAATCGCCGCTCAGAGCGAGGCCATGGAACCGGTCGTGCTCAAAACCTGAGGCGATGCGCGTGGCATGCCGATGCACGTCGCATAAAAAAAACGGGGTGGCTCATGAGCCACCCCGCCAGCGCAAACAGGGATCAGCTCAGGTCAAACCGGTCAGCGTTCATGACCTTGGTCCATGCGGCCACAAAGTCGTGTGCGAACTTTTCGCGGTTGTCATCTTGGGCATACACCTCGGCGTAAGCGCGCAAGACCGAGTTGGAGCCAAACACCAAGTCCACGCGTGATGCCGTCCATTTGGCCTGACCTGTTTGGCGGTCGCAAATGTCGTACGAGTTTTTGCCCGTGGGCTTCCACTGGTAAGCCATGTCGGTCAGGGCCACAAAAAAGTCGTTGCTCAACACGCCCACTCGGTCGGTGAACACGCCCTGCTTGGAGCCGCCATGGTTAACCCCGAGCACACGCATGCCCCCCACCAACACGGTCATCTCGCTCGCCGTGAGGCCCATGAGTTGGGCACGGTCGAGCAAGAGCTCTTCGGGGCTGACCACATAGTTCTTTTGCACCCAGTTGCGAAAGCCATCATGGATGGGTTCCAGCACAGCAAATGATTCCACGTCGGTCATGTCTTGTGTGGCATCACCTCGGCCTGGCATGAACGGCACATCCACCTTCAAGCCTGCGCCTTGAATGGCTTTTTCCAAGCCCACATTGCCAGCCAACACGATCACATCGGCCACGCTGGCACCGTGTTGTTTGGCAATGCCCTCGAGCACCGCCAGCACCTTGGCCAAACGTGCGGGCTCATTGCCCTCCCAATCTTTTTGAGGGGCCAAGCGAATGCGGGCACCGTTGGCACCACCGCGCATGTCTGAGCCACGGTAGGTGCGGGCACTGTCCCAAGCGGTGGCGACCATGTCGCTCACACTCAGGCCACTGGCCGCAATTTGCGCTTTGACGGCCGCCACGTCATAAGCGGCCTTGCCTGCGGGCACAGGGTCTTGCCAGATGAGGTCTTCTTGCGGCACTTCGGGGCCGATGTAGCGCACCTTCGGGCCCATGTCGCGGTGGGTCAGCTTGAACCACGCACGCGCAAAGACTTGGGTGAAGTAGTCGGGGTCTTTGTAAAAGCGCTCCGAAATCACGCGGTACGCCGGGTCCATCTTCATGGCCATGTCGGCGTCGGTCATCATCGGCTGCAGGCGGATCGAAGGGTCTTCCACATCGACCGGCATGTCCTCGGGTTGGATGTTGATCGGCTTCCACTGGTGAGCACCTGCCGGGCTCTTGGTCAATTCCCAGTCGTAGTTCAGCAACAAATGGAAGTAGCCGTTGTCCCATTGCGTGGGGTGGGTGGTCCAGGCACCTTCGATGCCGCTGGTCACGGTGTCGCGGCCCACACCCCGGCTGGTGTGGTTCATCCAGCCAAAGCCTTGCTCATT
Source organism: Comamonadaceae bacterium (assembly GCA_027486495.1). Classification (GTDB taxonomy): domain Bacteria; phylum Pseudomonadota; class Gammaproteobacteria; order Burkholderiales; family Burkholderiaceae_C; genus Limnohabitans_A. The sequence continues at coordinate 68,032 of JAIXOZ010000115.1, forward strand.
CAAATCAGCGCCCTCTGGCGCAGGGCCGAGCTTTTGCGCGCTGCCGTTGCCGTGGGCCTTGCCCACCGTGTGGCCGCCCGCCGTCAGCGCCACGGTCTCTTCGTCGTTCATGGCCATGCGCGCAAAGGTCAATCGCACGTCTTGTGCGGTGCGCAAGGGGTCAGGTTGGCCATTGACACCTTCGGGGTTCACATAGATCAAGCCCATTTGCACCGCAGCCAGCGGGTTTTCGAGCGATTCGCGCTGGTCGTTTTCGTAGCGGTCCGCTCCCATCCACTCTTTTTCGGCTCCCCAATAAATGTCCTTTTCAGGGTGCCAGATGTCTTCGCGGCCAAATGCAAAGCCATAGGTCTTGAGGCCCATCGATTCATAAGCCACGTTGCCCGCCAAAATCATCAGATCGGCCCAGCTGATGCGGTTGCCGTATTTCTTTTTAATGGGCCACAGCAAGCGACGTGCTTTGTCCAGGTTGGCGTTGTCAGGCCAGGAGTTGAGAGGTGCAAAACGCTGGTTGCCAGTGCCCGCGCCCCCTCGGCCGTCGGCAATGCGGTAAGTGCCCGCCGAGTGCCAAGCCATGCGGATCATCAAACCCCCATAGTGGCCCCAGTCGGCAGGCCACCAGTCTTGGCTGTCGGTCATGAGTGCGGTCAGGTCTTTTTTGAGCGCTGGGACATCGAGTTTTTTCACTTCTTCGCGGTAGTTGAAGTCAGGCCCAAGCGGGTTGGTTTGGGTGTCGTGCTGGTGCAGGATGTCCAAGTTCAGGGCTTTGGGCCACCAGGCCATGGGGGTGTTGCTTGTGGTGGTGTTGCCACCGTGCATCACGGGGCATTTGCCTTCGTTTGACATTGCTACTTCCTTTGAGGATTGAGAAAATGATAGGTTATGACAATTAAAAATGATAGCCAATTGGTTTTGGCTAACTCGCTCATTGCGCTTGCCATTCCCTGAGCACAACCCATGCCCGCTGGGCTGAACGCACCGCATGCCAATGGGGATTGGGGCACACTTGGCAGTGACCCCACATGACAACGATCAAACATGAACGACAAGACGGCCCTCAACTCTGACCTGAGCCAGCGCTGCACCATCCACAGCCCCTCGCTCGATTGGGTGGACTCACCCGCCTCGGGCGTGTCGCGCCGCATGCTCGAGCGCAACGGCGGCGAGGTGGCCCGCGCCACGTCCATCGTGCGTTATGCACCAGGCTCGTCCTTTGCAAGCCACGCGCACGGCGGGGGCGAAGAAATTTTGGTGCTGGAAGGCACGCTGCACGACGAACACGGCATTTACGGACCCGGCACCTACATCAAGAACCCGGTGGGCAGCGCACACGCTCCGTCCTCGCCCGATGGCTGCACTTTGTTTGTGAAGCTGCGCCATCTGGATGCGCGCGACAACAAGCGTGTGGTGATTGACACGCGCCAAAGCGAGTGGCGTCAGGGCATGGTGGAGGGCTTGAAGGTTTTGCCGCTCAACACCTTCGAGACCCAAAACACCGCCCTGGTGCGCTGGGCACCACAAACGTTTTTTAACCCGCACCGGCATTGGGGCGGTGAAGAGGTCTTCGTGGTCGAAGGCGTATTCTCGGACGAGCACGGCGACTACCCGGCGGGCAGCTGGCTGCGCAGTCCGCACATGAGCCAACACCAGCCATTTAGCCGCGAGGGTTGTTTGATTTTGGTGAAGACGGGACATCTGACATGACGAACCCCAGCATCCAAGTTGTGGTGTTCGACGCCTATGGCACCTTGTTTGATGTGTATTCCATCGGCGCTTTGGCCGAAAAGCTTTACCCCGGCCAAGGCGCAGCGCTGTCGGTGCTGTGGCGGGACAAGCAAATCGAGTACACGCGCCTGATTTCGCTGAGCGACCCCAACCCAAAAGGCAGTCGGCATTACCAATCGTTTTGGGACCTCACACGCGCATCGCTGCGTTATGCGCTGGCGCGTTTGGGCCAGCTGCACACCAGCGCAAATGAAGACGCACTGATGGCGCAATACGCCGAGCTCTCGGCCTTCCCGGAAAACCTGGGCGTGCTGCAAGCCTTGCGCCAGCGTGGCGTGGCCACCGCGATTTTGTCGAACGGCAGCCCCAAGATGCTGCAGTCGGCCGTGCACAGTGCGGGCATGGGCAAGCTTTTGGACGCGGTGCTGTCGGTGGACAGCGTGCGCCAGTTCAAGACCACCCCCACGAGCTACCAAATCGTGACCGACCACTTTGGCTTTGCCCCGGCCGAAGTGCTGTTTGTCTCGAGCAACGCCTGGGACGCGCTGGGCGCCACTTGGTTTGGCTTCACCACGCTGTGGGTCAACCGCCAGGGCCTGCCGCCTGAGGCCATCGGGCCTGCACCGCACCACACTGGGCGCGATTTGACAGCGGTGCTTCAGGTCTTGGGCTGAAACAGCAACAAGGCCTGGCACTTGTCCTCTGAAACTTGTCAGCCCACTGCACGGCTTGCGTTTTTAAAATAGGCCTCCACTTTCCAGTCGATTTTTCGCCCCAGCCATGAACACTCCCTCCGCTGCCTCTATGGCCCATCAGCTTGCTTGCCACGGTGTTTTGCGCTTGGCGATCAACCTGGGCAACCCCGTGCTCGCAGGCCTCGACGCCGCGGGCGAGCCCTCGGGCATTTCGGCCGATCTGTCGCGCAAACTGGCAGCGCAACTGGGTTTGGGCATTGAATGGCGCGTGTTCAAGAAAGCTGACGAATCGGTGCAGTGCGTGCGCGCCGACGAGGCCGACATCGGCTTTTTTGCCATCGACCCGGTGCGCGGCGAGGGCCTGCATTTTTCACCGCCTTATGTACAAATTGAAGGGGCCTACATGGTGCGCAGCGACTCGCCGCTGCAAAGCAATGACGAAGTTGACCAAGCCGGAAACCGTGTCACGGTGGGTGCCGGCAGCGCCTACGACTTGTTTTTGACGCGTCACCTGAAACACGCGCCCATCGTGCGTGCGCCCAGCTCGCCCGCCGTGGTCGATGTGTTCATGGCCCAGCAACTTGAAGTGGCCGCAGGCGTCAAGCCGCAATTGGAAGCCGACGCGCAGCGCCTGCCGGGTGTGCGGCTGCTGCCGGGCCGCTTCATGGTCATCCACCAGGCCATGGGCATGCCCGCGCTGCGCAGCGAAACAGCGCGGCAATTTTTGAACGCTTTTGTGGAAGATGCCAAACAATCGGGCTGGGTGGCCGAGGCCTTTGTGAGGCACCAGATCCAGGGCGCGGCTGTGGCCCCGCCGGGCTATCCCGCACACGACTGATCGTCGTCAGACCCGGTGATAAATTGGGGTTAGATTTTCATTCCACCCCAAGAGACAGCCCGATGACCGCACCCAAAACAGACCGCCTGCCCGAAATCCCGCGTGAACAAATGACCGACGCCCAACGTGCGGCGGTGGACGAGCTGGTCAGCGGGCCACGCGGCAAACTCACGGGCCCCTTTGTGCCTTTGATGCGCAGCCCCGAGCTGATGCGACGCTTGCAAAAAGTGGGGGAATACCTGCGCTACGACAACACCGTCGGTTTGCACAACTCGGAATTTGCCGTGCTGGTGGTGGCGCGCCACTGGTCACAGCCGGTGGAGTGGCACATCCACAAACCCATCGCCATGAAAGCCGGTGTGAGCGAAGAAACTTGTGATGCGATTGCCGAAGGCCGCCGCCCGCCGAACATGACGGCGCAAGAAACTGTGGTGTACGACTTTTTGCAGGAGCTGCTGCACAACCAATCGGTGAGCGATGTGACCTGGGCCGCTGCACAAAAGATGTTTGGCGACCAAGGCGTCATCGACATGACGGCGCACTGCGGTTACTACAGCTTGCTGGCCATGGTCATGAACACCACGCGCCGTGACTTGCCGGACAACGCCGCACCGGGCATTGCGCCGTTTCCCCTGTAAACCGGGTCTTTCAAGCCGCCTTGAGCGGCAGCCCGATCAAGGCCGACAACTCATCCAGCCCCAAGCCCTCAACCATGTCGATCACCTCCAGCCCTTGTGGCGTGCAGGCCAATGTGGCCAGGTCGGTGTAGACGCGTTTGACACACGCAATGCCGGTCAGCGGATAAGTGCAGGCCTGCACCAGTTTGCTTTGGCCTTGCTTGGTCTGCAGGTCCATCATGACCCAGGTTTGTTTGGCGCCCACCGCCAAATCCATGGCACCGCCCACAGCGGGAATGGCATCGGCCTCACCGGTGTGCCAGTTGGCCAAGTCGCCCGTGGCACTGACCTGAAACGCGCCCAGCACGCAGATGTCCAGGTGCCCGCCGCGCATCATGGCAAAACTGTCGGCGTGGTGAAAATACGCGCCACCGGGCAACAAAGTCACCGGCTGTTTGCCTGCGTTGATCAGGTCGTAATCTTCCAGCCCTTTGGCGGGCGCCGGACCCATGCCGAGGATGCCGTTTTCGCTGTGCAAGAGCACTTCGCGGCTGGCAGGGATGTGGTTGGCGACCAAAGTGGGCTGGCCAATCCCTAAGTTCACCGTGGCCCCTTCGGGAATGTCTTGCGCCACGCGGGCGGCCAATTCGTCTTTGCTGCGTCGGGTGTAGCTCATGCCTTGATGCCTCCGGCCTGCGTGGCCACACGGTCGATCTTGACCACCGCTTGAACAAAAATACCGGGCGTGACCACGGTCTCGGGGTCCAACTCACCCAGCGCGACTTGCTCGTGCACCGTGGCCACGGTTTTGCGTGCCGCCATGGCCATGATGGGGCCAAAGTTGCGCGCCGCCTTGCGGTAAGTCAGGTTGCCCCAGCGGTCGCCGCGCTCGGCTTTGATCAGCGCCAAGTCGGCATGGATGGGCGTTTCGTACACGTACATGCGGCCATCGATTTCGCGTGTCTCTTTGAGCGAGCCATCGGCGTGTTTGGCCAATTCGGTGCCATAACCCGTGGGCGTGAAAAAACCGCCAATGCCTGCACCAGCTGCCCGAATGCGCTCTGCCAAATTGCCTTGGGGCACCAGCTCCAGTTCCAGCTGGCCCGATCGGTACAGACCATCAAAAACATACGAGTCGGCTTGCCGGGGGAAGCTGCAAATGATCTTGCGCACCCGCCCCGCCTTGAGCAAAGCGGCCAAACCGTGTTCGGCGTTGCCCGCGTTGTTGTTGACCAAGGTGAGGTCGCGCGCGCCTTGCGCCAACAGGCCCGCAATCAGCTCATCCGGAATGCCCGCCGTGCCAAAGCCGCCAATCATCACCGTGGCCCCATCGGGCGTGTCCGCCAGGGCCTCGGTGACGGAAGAAACAAACTTGTTGATCATGTTTGAAGTGCACCAGATTGAATCGCAAAGCACAGTTTGCAGCTTTAGATTTTCACAGCACAAAGTCCAGCACAAAGGCACTTGGGTGACTGGCTCAAAGACCCCGCATACCCTGGGGGTTGTCACCTGAATGGCAGTCACAGACGGGTTGATGTATCAGGATGCCGTATTCAGTGAAAGGACATTTCCATGTTGCCCCACGCCATGCGCTCTTCAAACGCCCCTCGGACACGCCGCCTTTTGCTGGGCCAAGCCCTGTTGGGCGCGTGCTTGTTGACCGGTCTTGGCAGCGCACAAGCCCAGGCCACCTATCCTCAAAAGCCCATCCTGATGGTGGTACCACAAGCGGCTGGTGGCACCAACGACATTGTCGGTCGCTTGGTCAGCCAAAAGCTTTCCGAAGTGCTCGGCTCCCCTGTGGCAGTAGAAAACCGGCCTGGCGCCGGTGGCAACATTGGCACCCAGTTTGCCGCCAAGGCCCCCAAGGACGGTTACACCCTGCTTATGACCATCAGCAGCAGCCAGGCCATCAACCCGGCCCTGTACAAGAATCCAGGCTTTGATCCTGTGAAAGACTTCAAACCTGTGGCCTTGATCGGTGCCGTGCCCAATGTGCTGCTGGCCCATCCAAGCTTCAGCGGCAAAACGGTGCAGGACCTGATCGCTACCGCCAAAACCAAACCCGGTCAGCTGCAATACGCCTCGGCGGGCAACGGCACGCTGAACCACCTGCTGGGCGAAATGCTCAACAGCATGGCGGGCATTCAGTTGCAGCATGTGCCCTACAAGGGTGTTGCCCCCGCCATGAACGATGTGCTGGGCGGTCAATTGCCTTTCGTTTTTGCAAGTCTGCCCGCATCGCTGAGCCACATCAAGGCCGGCAAGCTCAAAGCCCTGGCGGTGAGCAGCCCGCGCCGCTCTCCGGCCCTGCCCGATGTGCCCGCTCTGGCAGAGTCGGTGCCCGGTTATGCCGGCACCTTGTGGATCGGTCTGTTCAGCCCGGCAGGCGTGCCAGCAGAAGTCTCTGCCAAACTGAACGACGCCATGGGCAAGACGCTCGCAGCCAAGGACCTGCGTGACAAACTCGAACAGCAAGGCGTGGAGTTGGCGGCTCCCACTTCACCAGAACAATTTGCCGCTTTGCTCAACGAAGACATCGTTCGCTGGGCACAAATTGTCAAGTCATCGGGTGCGGCCATTGATTGACTCCTCTTGCTTTGGCCTGCACCTCTGTTCAAGCACAGCCTTACCCCAACAAACCAATCAAGCATTGAACGGCCCCAAGCCTGACCTGCTGCACCTGAAAGGCGTCGGGCTGCAACGCTCTTTGGGAGGGTGAGGTTTTTGCCCTCGGAACTTAACTAAAGATTCTCTTGAATGTCGCGTGCTTGGCATCCCGCCAAGTTCGGGTCATATCGCCATTCGCTTCCAGCGCCTCGTAAATGGCACGAATCAATGCATCATCCACCACCTTCGCCGTCCGAAGCTTGGCCAGCAACTCATAGCCATGCCAAACCTTGATATCCGGAAAATCCTTGACCAACTCGTGCATGCCCAAGTCATCGGTCACAACAACAGCAGGTCTGACTTGCCCGAAAGCCAGCAACCAGCAATCAGCCTCTCCGGGTGGGGACCGTCCATAAGAGGTAAACCTGTCCACATCCATACGCACCCAACCCAGCAAAACGCTTTGCGCCGCTTCAATTTGAGCCTTTTCAACAGCCGTCAATCTGACCTGTTTGGCCATCCGCTCCTGCGCATGTTCAGTCTGATCAAACCATGGATTGCGAAACTGCAGATGCGGATTACGATGCACCTCGTCTTCGGTGACTTTGAGGATAGTCAGCACATACGGCACCTGCCCGAATTCCACCCCAACAAAGGGTCTTACTCGCTTGGCCAGCCGAAGGTATGTATTGGTGTCGAGCAGGACAAGCGTCGTCAATCGATCAACTCCCCATGCAGTGCTATCGCGTCTTGCATGGGTATGTCCATCACCTGTTGGATATAGCCCGTCCCTGTTTCTTTGTTTTTGATCATCCGTTGCAACGACTCGAAAAACGCACTCTTAAAGGTGTTCTTCGTTGCAGCGATGTATGCCCCGGGCTCTGCTGGCACGGGTGCAAACAACTCTTCACTCATTGTTTTGCCACGCTGGATTTGGCGCATCTGATGGATTTGCTCAGCCGTATGGCGCAGTGGCGGTAAATCCTGGGAATTGGCATAGCGGTTCACTTCAGAAAACACACTAAAAACAGAAATCCCATATGCCTTGGCTTGCTCCGTCAGCACCTTGGCTTCTGTCGTCTTGTTGCCCGTCCTTGCGTGTTCATAAGTCTTGCTTGCCACCGCCCGAGGGAACAGCAAAGCCCCGGCAAAGGCATCGGCGAAGTCTTCGCCAGCCTCTTTGCCTGCTAAATCCGGCGTGTACACATGCGCCAGCTCGTGCGCCATCCAGAACTTGAAGTCTTCCTGATGGGTGTCCAGGTTCAGAAAGATGAACGTGACGTTCTCTTGTGGCAGCAAGATGTGCAGTGCATTTTTGTGATTTTGTTTTTGGCCCCAGAGCACAGGTGCCACCACCGCACCATTGGCCCCAAACTCCCCAATCAGATCTTGGTACGCCACTGCAGCCTCTTCACCCAGACCCAAACGGGCGCGAACTTGGCTGACCACCGCCTGCAAAGGCACGTAATCGGTGCTGGGTGCAGTCAATTGCAGTCGCAAGGCTGGCATGGGTGGCAAAAAAGGCACCAATGCCTTGAGCAAGGCACCCATCACCAT
>JAIXOZ010000120.1 GCA_027486495.1 Comamonadaceae bacterium
GTATCGGTTGTCACGCCAGTGGCATTGCCGAGTAGCTAAGTGTGGAAGAGATAACCGCTGAAAGCATCTAAGCGGGAAACTCGTTTCAAGATGAGATCTGCCGGGGCCTTGAGCCCCCTGAAGAGTCGTTCAAGACCAGGACGTTGATAGGCAGGGTGTGGAAGCGCAGTAATGCGTTAAGCTAACCTGTACTAATTGCTCGTGCGGCTTGACCCTATAACTTTGATCACACATCGCAAGGTGTGCATTGGTCAAGGAAGTTATGCCAAGTTGACGCATTCAAAAAGGCTGAAAAGCCGAGCGCAAGCTCAAAATCTGATTCGAAACTCTATGAATTCGTTGTCTTGACTGATGTCAAGATGACAACAAGTTATGCCTGATGACCATAGCAAGTTGGTCCCACTCCTTCCCATCTCGAACAGGACAGTGAAACGACTTAGCGCCGATGATAGTGCGGGTTCCCGTGTGAAAGTAGGACATCGTCAGGCTTCTAACAGCCCAAAACGCCTCACCTCTCGGTGGGGCGTTTTGCTTTGTGCGAAGCATATCTTCATCAGCACCACTCCCCTTCTTTTGTATTCTCTACGGGTTACTCCTCAATTGACTGACACTTCGTTTGCTAAAATACTTCAAACTTCAAATATATAGGTCTTAATCAAATGACCTGTGTTGTCTTTAGCGAAGAGAGCGAACATGAAAATCGTGTGCATTGGCGGCGGTCCATCGGGCCTGTACTTTGCGTTGTTGATGAAAAAGCTCAACCCTGAACATGACATCACCGTCGTGGAGCGGAACAAGCCCTACGACACCTTCGGCTGGGGTGTGGTGTTTTCTGACCAGACGCTGGAGAACATGCGCGAATGGGACAAAGAAACCGCCGCAGAGGTGGAGCAAGCCTTCAACCATTGGGATGACATTGAGCTGCACTTCAAAGAACGGGTGATCCGCTCAGGGGGTCATGGCTTTGTGGGCATTGGACGCAAGAAATTACTCAACATTTTGCAAGAACGCTGCGAGAAAGTGGGCGTCAAACTCATGTTTGAACAAGACGCCGATTCGGATTTGGACTTTCCCGATGCGGATCTCATCATCGCGAGCGATGGTGTCAACTCTCGGGTGCGCAGTCGAATGCCCGAAGTGTTCAAACCTGACATCGTCACCCGACCCAATCGCTTCATCTGGTTGGGCACCAACCGCCAGTACGACGCCTTCACTTTCTTGTTCGAAAAGACTGAACATGGCTGGTTCCAAGCCCATGTCTACAAGTTCGACAACCAGACTTCCACCTTCATCGTCGAATGCCCCGAGCACGTTTGGCTGGCGCACGGTCTGGACAAAGCCGATCAAGACGCGTCTATTGCCTTCTGCGAAAAGCTGTTTGCCAAGAATTTGCAAGGCGAAAAGCTGATGACCAACGCTCGCCACCTGCGCGGCTCGGCTTGGCTCAACTTTCAGCGCGTCAAGTGCACCAACTGGTCCACCTTCAATGGCAAGAGCCATGTGGTGCTGATGGGCGATGCGGTTCACACCGCGCATTTTGCCATCGGGTCGGGCACGAAGCTCGCGCTCGAAGACGCCATTGAGTTGGTGCGCCAGTTCAAGGGGCTGGGTGACACCGCAGACCGCATCCCAGAAGTGCTGAAACATTACCAGGCCGTGCGCGAAATCGATGTGATCCGCCTACAAAACGCCGCTTGGAACGCGATGGAGTGGTTTGAGGTGTGCGGTGAGCGCTACTGTGATCAGTTGGAGCCCGAGCAGTTCATGTACTCCATGCTCACCCGCAGCCAGCGCATCAGCCACGAGAATTTGCGTTTGCGAGACAAGGCTTGGTTGGAGGGCTATGAGGCCTGGTTTGCGGGGCGCACTGCAACTCCGGGCGGCCGCCCACCCATGTTCACACCCTACACCCAGCGCTCGGTCACGCTCAAGAACCGTGTCGTCGTCTCGCCCATGGCGCAGTACATGGCCGTCGACGGCCGCGTGGGCGACGACCACCTGGTGCACCTGGGCGCACGCGCCATGGGCGGCGCAGGCCTCGTCATGGTCGAGATGACCGCGCCCAGCGCTGACGGCCGCATCACCCACGGCTGCCCCGGCCTGTGGAGCGATGCGCAGACCGATGATTTCAAACGCATCACCGACTGGGTACATGCCAAGTCCGACGCCAAGATCGGCCTGCAAATTGGCCATGCCGGACCCAAAGGTTCGACCTGCCGCCCCTGGCAAGGTGCTGGCATGGACCAGCCTGTGCCCGCAAATGACGCTGAAGGCAACTGGCCCTTGCTAGCGGCCTCCGCTCAGCCTTATCTGCCGCACGGCGATGTGCCCCGCGCCATGTCCCGCGCCGACATGGACCGCGTCACGGACGAGTTTGTGGCGACCACGCAGCGGGCAGACAAAGCTGGTTTCGACTGGCTCGAGCTGCATTGCGCCCACGGCTACCTGTTGTCGAGCTTCATCAGTCCGCTGACCAACCGACGCACAGACGACTACGGCGGCACGCTCGCCAACCGCCTGCGTTACCCGCTCGAAGTGTTTGCAGCGGTGCGTGCAGCTTGGCCGATAGAACTGCCCATGTCGGTGCGAATTTCGGCGCACGACTGGGTCGAAGGCGGCATCACGCCCACCGATGCAGTCGAGATCGCCCGCGCCTTCAAGGCCGCAGGCGCCGACATGATCGACTGTTCGTCAGGCCAGGTCAGCGCCAAGCAAAAGCCCACTTACGGCCGCATGTACCAAACCCCGTTTGCCGACCGCATCCGCCAGGAGGCCGGCATCGCCACCATCGCCGTGGGGGCCATCTCTGAAGCCGACCACGTCAACAGCATCTTGGCCGCTGGCCGCGCCGACCTGTGCGCCGTGGCCCGCCCGCACTTGGCCAACCCAGCCTGGACGCTGACCGAAGCGGCGCGCATCGGTTTCAAAGACATCACCTGGCCCCGCGCTTATGAGTCGGGCAAACCCCAGCTCGAAGCGGGCTTTGCACGTGAGCGTGCCCAGCAGGCGGCGACAAAGGGGGATTGATATGCCGCTTAAAAATGTAGGAGCGACGCCCTCGTCGAGATTGGGCGCTCATCGCGGCGAGGGGGCCGCTCCCACAGGAATGACCACACAAAGATCTGAATTTGTGGGAGCCGCGCCCTCGCGGCGATTGGGCATCCATCGCGGCGAGTGTGCCGCGACGACAGGGGTGAGGCCATGCTGAATAACCGCCACGCACTCATCACCGGCGCGGGCGCAGGCATCGGCGCAGCCATCGCGCTGCAGCTGGCGCAAGCGGGCTGTCGCCTCACGCTTTGCGGGCGCTCGCACGAGACCCTGCAAGCCCAGGCCGAAGCGCTGCGCGAACAAGTGCCCGATGTGGCGGTGCTGATCGCGCCCATGGATGTGGCCGATCAACACGCCGTGCAAGCCGCGGTGCAGCAAGCGCAGGCCCGCTTTGGCCCCGTGAACATCTTGATCAACAACGCGGGCCAGGCGAGCAGCCAACCCTTTGGCAAGACCGATGCCGCGCTCTGGCAGCAGATGCTGAACGTCAACCTCACGGGTACGTACCACTGCATTCAGGCGGTGCTGCCGGGGATGCTCGACGCCGCGAAGACGGGCACCCCTGGGCGCATCATCAACATTGCCAGCACCGCGGGCCTCAAGGGCTACGCCTATGTGAGCGCCTATGTGGCGGCCAAGCACGGGGTGGTGGGATTGACCAAAGCGCTGGCGCTCGAACTGGCGCGCAAAGGCGTGACCGTGAACGCCATTTGCCCCGGCTATACCGAAACCGACATCGTGCGCGAAGCCGTGCAAAACATCGTCGGCAAAACCGGCAAGAGCGAAGGCGAAGCGCGTCAGGCCCTGGCCGCCAGCAACCCGCAGCAGCGCCTGGTGCAGCCGAAAGAAGTCGCGCAAAGTGTGCTATGGCTGTGCGCAGCCGGCAGCGACGCGATCAACGGCCAAGCGATTGCCATCGACGGCGGGGAGTTGGCAGGATGAACAAGAGCGCAGCGCCGAGCCGCCTCAAGCCAGCTCGCACCCCCTCGGGGGGCAGCGAAGGACACGCAGTGCCGAGCGTGGGGGTCATGCCCACCGACATGGAAGTGCGCGCCCACGCCGAGCACCACGCCTCGCTGCGCCTGTGGTTGCGGCTGCTGTCGTGCACCACCCGCATCGAAGACACCATCCGGCAACGCTTGCGCGAACAGTTTGGCATCACACTGCCGCGCTTTGACCTGATGGCCCAGCTCGAACGCGAGCCACAAGGCCTGTCGATGAGCGAGCTGTCGCGCCGCATGATGGTCACGGGTGGCAACGTCACCAGCATCGTGGACCAATTGGAAAAAGAACAGCTGGTGCAGCGGCAAATGCAAGCCAGCGACCGTCGCTCTTTCACCGTCAGCCTGACTGAGGTTGGCCGCAAGGCTTTTGCCGCCATGGCCCTGGCCCACGAAGGCTGGGTGGTTGAGTTGTTAGGCCCTCTGACCGAGAACGAACAAACACAGCTGCATCAACTGCTGGGCACCTTGAAGTCCGGCAATCGCCCCCCTCAAAAGGAGACAAAATGACCCAACGCTACCTGCCCGGCCAGCCCCACCAGCTGCCACGCCATAACCAGCCCATGGCGGGCTACCAGCCCGAGCACTTCTTGCTGTCCGTCAAAGACGGTGTGGCCACGGTGAGCCTGAACCGCCCCGAGCGCAAGAACCCGCTGTCGTTCGACTCGTATGCCGAGCTGCGCGACTTCTTCCGCGCATTGCCCTATGCGCCCGACATCCATGCGGTGGTCATCACAGGCGCCGGGGGCAACTTTTGCTCGGGTGGCGATGTGCACGAAATCATCGGTCCGCTCACCAAGCTCGACATGCCGGGCCTGCTGGCCTTCACACGCATGACGGGCGATTTGGTCAAGGCCATGCGCGCTTGCCCGCAGCCCATCGTTGCCGCCATTGACGGTGTGTGCGCTGGGGCCGGTGCGATTCTGGCCATGGCGTCTGACCTGCGCTACGGCACCGAGCGCAGCAAAACTTATTTCCTGTTCAACAAGGTCGGCCTGGCTGGTTGCGACATGGGCGCTTGCGCCTTGCTGCCGCGCATCATTGGCCAGGGCCGTGCGAGCGAGCTGCTGTTCACCGGGCGCGGCTTGGGCGCGCTGGAGGCCGAGCGCTGGGGCTTTTACAACCGTGTGTGCGAGGCCGACAGCGTGCTGGCCGATGCGCAGGCCATGGCCGCCCAACTGGTGGCGGGTCCCACCTTTGCCAACGGCATCACCAAAAAAATGCTGCAACAAGAATGGAACATGGGCGTGGACGAAGCCATCGAAGCCGAAGCCCAGGCGCAGGCCATCTGCATGGCCACCAACGACTTCCACCGGGCGTACCACGCCTTTGTGGCCAAGCAAACGCCCATCTTTGAAGGCGACTGAGCCATGTCCAAGAACACAGCACAACAGCCAACACAGCACCCCGCTGAACTCGATTGGCCCTTCTTTGACGACAGCCACCGCGACTTCAAGTCGCGGCTGGATGCCTGGTGCACCGAACACCTCGCGCACGCGCACCACGACGAAAGCCGCGACGCGGTCGACGCCGAATGCATCCGCCTGGTGCGCCTGCTGGGCAGCGGCGGCTGGCTCAAGCACGCAGTCTCCGGCACGGCCTACGGCGCAGCGTCGGACGTGATCGACACCCGCCAGCTGTGCCTGCTGCGCGAGACGCTGGCGTTTCACAACGGCTTGTCGGACTTCGCTTTTGCCATGCAGGGCCTGGGCACCGGGGCCATCAGCCTCATGGGCTCGCCTGACCAAAAGCAGCGTTACCTGCCGCGTGTGGCTTCAGGCCAGGCCCTGTCAGCCTTTGCGCTCAGCGAGCCCGAGGCGGGCTCTGACGTGGCCGCCATGCAGTGCAGCGCCACCGCCATGGCAGACGGCTATGTGCTCAACGGACGCAAGACCTGGATCAGCAACGGCGGCATTGCCGACTTTTATGTGGTGTTCGCCCGCACGGGCGAAGCGCCGGGGGCGCGTGGCATCACAGCCTTCATTGTGGATGCCGACACGCCCGGTTTGTCGATTGAAGAACGCCTCGACGTCGTCGCGCCGCACCCGCTGGCCACGCTCAAGTTTGATAACTGCAAAGTGGCCGCAGCGCAGCGCATTGGCGATGCAGGCCAAGGCTTCAAGGTCGCCATGGCCACGCTTGATGTGTTTCGCACCTCGGTGGCTGCTGCCGCTTTGGGTTTTGGGCGGCGAGCGCTGCACGAGTCCATCGCTTGGGCGCGTTCGCGCAAGATGTTTGGCCAAAGCTTGGGCGACTTTCAGATCACCCAAACCAAGATCGCGCAGATGGCCACCATGCTCGACGCTGCCACGCTCTTGACCTACCGCGCCGCATGGCTGCGCGACCAGGGCGCACGCATTACCCGCGAAGCCGCCATGGCCAAGATGACCGCCACCGAAAACGCCCAGCAGATCATCGACATGGCGGTGCAGATGCACGGCGGCATGGGCGTCAAAAAAGGCGTGATGGTCGAGTCGTTGTACCGCGAGATCCGGGCGCTGCGCATTTACGAAGGGGCGACCGAAGTGCAGCAGCTGATCATTGGCAAGGATGTGTTGAAGGGCTGATGGCTCATTGCGGCTGAGCGGGTGAGCTGCCTAGATGTATGGCGTTGTGCCTTTGTATCAGGTGAGCTGCCGAGGGGCCCCGGGGGCGGGGGCCTCATGCTGCGGGGGTACGCAGAAATCGGCCCCCGCCCCCGGGGCCCCTCAACAGCGTGGTGAGGCTTTGGCGCTTGAAGTTTTGAAACGATGACGGAGAAAAGAACATGAAGGACTGGAACGAACTGCTGCCCAGCAGCCACACCGATACCTTTTCGCGTGACCGGCTGCCGCCTAAAGACCAGCTGCCTGTGTTCATGGCCGACCTGCCCGAGCTGAACTACCCCGACCAACTCAACTGCGCGGTGGAACTGGTGGACCGGCATGTGCGCGAGGGCCGGGGCGAGCGCATCGCGCTGCACGGCGTGAGTGACTTCAACGCAGGCGGGGGCGACTTCAACTGGACCTATGCCCAGCTGCAAGACAAAAGCAACCGCATCGCGCAGGTGCTGACCCAAGATATGGGCCTCGTGCCCGGCAACCGCATTTTGCTGCGCGGCGGCAACAGCCCCATGATGGCCGCTTGTTTGCTCGGCGCGCTCAAGGGCGGTTTGGTGGCGGTGCCCACCATGCCGCTGCTGCGTGCGGGCGAGTTGGCGCAGATCATCGACAAGGCGCAGGTCAGCGCCGCGCTGTGCGACAGCCTGCTGGCTGACGAACTGCAGCATTGCATGACACTCGGCCACGCCAGCCATGTGCCTTGCCTCCAACAGAGCGTGATGTTCCGCAGCGAAGCGGCCGATGGGTTGGATCAGCGCATGCAGCAGCACAGCGGTGCGTACACGCCTCACGCCACCAGCCGCGACGACGTGTGCCTGATCGCTTTCACCAGCGGCACCACGGGCAAGCCCAAGGGCACCATGCACTTTCACCGCGATGTGCTGGCCATGTGCGACCTGTTCCCGCGCCACATCCTGCGCATGACTGAAAACGACGTGGTCTGCGGCACGCCGCCGATTGCCTTCACCTTTGGCTTGGGCGGTTTGCTGGCGTTTCCGCTGCGCTATGGCGCGAGCACCGTGCTGCTCGAAAAGCACACGCCCGAGACCTTGCTGCAGACCGTGGCCAAGTACCGCGCCACGCAGTGCTACACCGCGCCCACCATGTACCGCCAAATGGCGACGCTGGCCGGGCAACACGACCTGAGCAGCCTCAAGCATCCGGTGTCGGCAGGCGAGGCCTTGCCCGACGCCACCCGACAGTTGTGGAAGCAGGCCACCGGCATCGAGATGACCGACGGCATTGGCGGCACCGAGGTGATCCACATCTACATCTCCAGCGCGGGCCAGCAGGTGCGTGCGGGCAGCATCGGCCAGGTGGTGCCCGGCTATGTGGCGCAGATGGTGGACGACGACATGCAGCCCGTGCCGCCCGGTGTGGTGGGGCGTTTGGCGGTGCGCGGCCCCACAGGCTGCAAATACCTGGCCGACCCGCGCCAGCAAGACTATGTGAAAGACGGCTGGAACCTGCCCGGCGACACCTTTGTCATGGATGCCGACGGCTACTTCAGCTACCAGGCCCGCAACGACGACATGATCATCTCGGCCGGCTACAACATCGCAGGCCCAGAGGTCGAAGGCGCTTTGCTGCAACACCCGGCCGTGGCCGAGTGCGGCGTGGTCGGCATGCCCGACGAAGACCGTGGTCACATCGTGCAGGCCTATGTCGTGCTCAAGCCCGGCCACATGGGCAATGCGGCCATGGAAAAAGCCTTGCAAGAGCACGTCAAACAAACCATCGCCCCGTTCAAGTACCCACGCAAAGTCGTGTTCATGGACGCGCTGCCGCGCACCGAAACAGGCAAGCTGCAGCGCTTCAAGCTGCGTCAGAAGTCATGACCATCACTGCAGGCATGTGCGACCGTCATCATCTGAGGATTCCAGGGGTCATTGCTAGCGCAGCGCGGCAATTCATGGATCGCTTCGTGCCTCGCGATGACGGGAAGAGGTGGTGGATGACACTGCAGCGTCATTGCGAGCGAAGCGCGGCAATCCATGGTTGAAGGTCAGCTGCTCTCCAACAACATCAACACACATTGAGGAATCAACATGTTCAACATCCTCCAACCCGAAGGCTGGGCACCCGCCAAAGGCTATGCCAACGGCATCGAAGCGCGTGGCCGCATGGTGTTCGTCGCGGGCATGATCGGCTGGAACGGCCAGGCCCAATTCGAGACCGACGACTTTGTGGCCCAGTGCCGCCAGGCCCTGCAAAACATCGTCGATACGCTTGCCTGTGCAGGCGCAGGCCCACAGCACATGGCGCGCATGACCTGGTACGTCAAGGACAAGAAGGAATACCTGGCACGCGGTAGAGAGCTGGGCAAGGTCTACCAGGAAGTCATCGGCAAAAACTACCCGGCCATGACGCTGGTGCAGGTGGCCGATTTGGTGGAGGACCGGGCGCTGGTGGAGATTGAGGTCACGGCGGTGGTGCCGGACTGAGCGGATTTGAGCCTAGGCACGGAACACCTCTTCCGCCATGTTGTCCAGCTTCTGCTTCACCGATCGCCAGTTCGGCATGTGCCGATCCAGTGTTCGGTAGAACTTGGGGCTGTGGTTGTGGTGCAGCAGGTGGCACATTTCATGGAGCAGTACGTAGTCGATGCACTCTCGTGGGGCCTTCACCAGC
The DNA here is from genome assembly GCA_027486495.1 of Comamonadaceae bacterium. GTDB lineage: Bacteria > Pseudomonadota > Gammaproteobacteria > Burkholderiales > Burkholderiaceae_C > Limnohabitans_A. The sequence goes on from JAIXOZ010000120.1 coordinate 9,284, forward strand.
AGCGGGTTCAGTGTGATTCGACCAGACGGTGAACAACTGCCCCATTGCACAGTCATGAACTGCAGGCGCGTCGGTGGAAGCTGTTTGACCCATCGCAGAGGTGCTGCAATTGCCGCAAGTCGGTCGGCAAAGACCTCCCGCGCTCGCTGCCGATACCATGCATCCAAGGCTGTCTTGATCTGAGCAGGTGCTTGCGTGGATGTCGTCACGGTGATGAACGCGCCGCGCATCCGAGCTGTTGTCTTTGCATCCCCGTCGATGACGACCTTCAGGCGATACCGTCGGCCCAGGTAGTGCACAGATTCACCACTCACGTACTCACGCGGCAGGATGTGAGCCACGCGTTTCTTGGCCGCTTCCACATGTTGGCTGATCCAGCGTGCCCGCTTCTTCACCGCAGTCAACACGTCGGCCAGTGCTGTTGCGTCGGATGCGTCTACAAAGACGCCAGCGTCGGGCTCTACGTGGATGGCCACACGAGAAACCGCGCGCGCAGGCTGACGGCGCAGGCTGAAATGGATCACCTCATCGCCATAAACAAAGCGATGCTGCGAGCTGCGCTCAGTCGCTTGCGTGCTCATGACTTGCTCAAGCCAACTCGTGTGATCTGGATCACTTGCTCCACCACCAACTTGGCGTTGTCCAATCCAATCGAGCCGAACAGCAAGGGAAGCAAACCTTTGCGAATGGCTGCCTCGATGTTTTGAGGGTTGAGCGAGTTTTCGGCCACGGCATCGCGGACCACTGAGTCCATCGCCATCGCTTGTTGCACCCACTGATCGATGGATTCAGCGTTCAAACCTGCAAAAACATCTTCACCCAAGATCAAGCGCATTGCGCCAAAGTAAGCTTTGGCGTGTGGTTTGTCAGCCAGGGCATCTGGCACGCCAGGCGTCACGCGAGACGCCAGCTGCTGCTCAAAAGACTCAAACAGCGCGTACTGTTTCAACGGGTGGTCAAACATGGCCTCTGCCTCTGCAATGGCCTGCTTCAGCAGTTCACCAAACACCTTCTGTGCATACGGGTCTTCGGCCAGCTCTTGTTCGATGGTTTTGCGAACACGCGTGCGGATCATGTCCGTTTCGTTGCGCGTTTTTTCCTCCGACCAGTCTTGTGGGTCTTCGGCTTTGCCCAGCTGGTGCACCAGGTACACGCCTTCGGGCTCGCGCACCTCGGTGCCAATGACCTGCTTGTCCACAAGTTTGCGAATCTGTTCTTCGTAGGCGCTGTAATCCACAGTCTCCATGGCGTCGCGGCGTGCGGTCTGACGCAACTCGGTGAAGAACCGCAGATCAGACTTGTAGCGGGTAATCAAGGCTTCAGAAAAACTCTTGTCCTCGAAAAAACTGCGTGACGACAGTGCGGTCTGCAAGCACAGACCAAAGGCCGTCAAGGCCTCGTAGAAGTCATCGCGCAACTTTTGACGCTCGTCGTAGTCCTCGCCATCCACACCTTTTGCAAACTTCGGCGTCAGCACCTGTCGGTATTGCTCACGGTCGAGCTTGTTCTCGACCGACTTGAAGAACGACCAAAGCTTGTCGTGCAAGGCGGGCAGTTGCTTGTACTCGGTGCTGAACTGTCGGTAGAGCCCCTCCAGATCGCTCACGTCAAAACCGCCTTGTGTGCGGGTTTCCAGGTCTTGGTAGGCGCGAATAGCCGTGTCCAGCTCTTTCAAAATGCCCCGGTAATCCACCAGCACGCCATACCGCTTGGCGTCGTGCAAGCGGTTCACGCGTGCAACCGCTTGGATCAGGTTGTGCCCCTTCAGCGGCTTGTCGATGTAAAGCACCGCGTTGCGCGGTTCGTCAAAACCCGTCAGCAGCTTGTCCACCACAATTAACAAGTCGGGTGCACCGTCTGTGCCAAAGTCGGCCACCGCCTGTTTCTCATAAGCTTCTGCATCGTTGCCGTTGGCGGCCATGGTTTGCTTCCACCACTTTTGCACTTCGGGCAGCGTGTCTTCGTCCACTTCAGAATTGCCTTCGCGTGTGTCGGGGGCAGAAATCACCACCGAACTTGTCACCAGCCCTGTATCGTCCAGGGCTTTTTTGTAACGGATCGCATCGAGTTTGCTGTCGGTCGCCACCTGACCCTTGAGTCCTGAATCAAGCTGTTTGATGTTTTCATTGAAATGGGTGGCAATGTCCCACGCAATCAATTCAATGCGGTTGGCTGCGCCATAGATAGCGCCTTTCTTGGCGAACTTCTTTTTCAGGTCGGTGCGCTGCGCATCGTTCAGGTTGGCCGTGATCTTGTCAAACCAGCGGTTCACGGCCTCTTCGTTGATGTCGAGTTCTGGCACACGCTCTTCGTAAAGCAAGGGGGCCACGGTTTCGTCTTCTACCGCCCGCTGCATGGTGTAAGCGTGCACGATGGGGCCAAACTTGTTGGCCGTTTTTTCATTCTTCAGCAATGGCGTGCCAGTGAAGGCAATGTAGGCGGCATTGGGCAAGGCCTTTTTCATGCGCTCGTGCGTCTCGCCGCCGTGGCTGCGGTGGCCTTCGTCCACCAGCACAATCAAGTTGGCCGAATCGTTGTGACACTCTGGCAGTTTGGACGCCGTGCTGAACTTGTGCACCAGTGTGAAGGTGATGCGCTCTGTGCCGCTGCCAATGCGCTTGGCCAGATCGCGGCCCGACAGGCTGCGGCTCTTTTCGCCATCTTTTTGCGTGGCGATGCTAGAGCCAAAGGCACCACCCGTCATGAAGTTGCGCGAGAGTTGGCTTTCCAAGTCGATGCGGTCGGTCACCACCACCACGCGGCACTCTTTCAAGGCATCAACCAACAGCAGCGCCTTGGTCAAAAACACCATGGTGAAGCTCTTGCCCGAGCCCGTGGTGTGCCACACCACACCGCCTTCGCGCCCACCATCGGCACGCAATTGGCTGATGCGCGTCAGCAAAGCACGGATGCCAAAAAACTGCTGGTAGCGTGCCACGATCTTGCCCACCTTGCGGTCGAACAGCACATAGCCACGCAAGAACGCCAGCAGCCGCTCGGGCGTGAGCAGGCTGACCAGCAAGCGGTCTTGCTCGGTGGCTTGCATGGGGGCACGCCACAGCGCATCGAAGTAATCAGCCAGCGCAGCGGGCTTGCCTTCAAACAGCGCAGCGCGAACCGCGGGTGTGAGCACTGCATTCTTGAGCGCCAGCATGTGCGCATCGTCAAACTCTTCCTCTCGCCACTTGGCCCAAAATTTGGCCGCTGTGTGCGTGGTGCCGTAGCGACCCTCAGTCTGGCTGATGGACATCAGCAGCTGGGCATAGGCAAACAAGTTGGGGATTTCGTCAGGCCTCTGGTTGCGCAGGTGTTGGCTGATGCCCTCGGTCACCATGGCCTTGGCCGGGTGACTGCCGCCGCCTGCTTCGGGTCGCTTGGCCTCGATCACCACCAGGGGGATGCCATTCACGTAGGCCACCACATCGGGCGTGCGGTGGTGCGTGCCCTGCGCGGCCAAGACTTCCAGCTCCTCGGTCACGTCCCAGCGGTTGGCAGCCGGGTTGGCCCAGTCGATCAGGTGGATGGTGGGCTGGTGCTTTTTGCCATCGGGCATGAACTCGGTCACCGTGATGCCCAGAGCCAGCTTGCCGTACAGCCGCTCATTGGCTGGCATGAGGCCTTCGGCCAGGTTCAGTGCCGACACCTCGCGCACAATCTGGTCAATACCGCTGGGCGACAGAGGAAACCATTCGCCCTTGTATTCGTAGCGCCGGGTTTGCAGCACCTCGATCAGCCGGGGCTTGAGCAACACCTCACGGGTGCTGCCGCGCAGTGCCAGCGCTTGTGCCGTGGTCAGAAAATTCCAGCCCAGGTTACACAGCAGGTGCAGCGCGGGCAGGTGGGCGCTGTATTGTTCGCGGGAGTTGGGGGTGGTGCTCATGCCCAGGCCTGTATTTGAGGCTCTGGCACCTTGACGCGTCGCTTGCCGGTCAGGAGCTGTGACATCAATGCCTGTTTCTCCGCAGTCAGCGAATGGACCGTATTGAGGAGGCACTGAATTTGGGCATCCTGATTTCTAAGGAGGGTGGAAATCTGTTTTTGCATATTTTCATTTGGCACATTCAGTTGCAGATCCTCCACTTCGGAGGAGCCTATTGCCGGGAAACTTGACCCAACGACCAAGGCATCGATTTGTTTTCTCATGTCATCAGAGAAGAGATACTGATAGACGTAGTGCTCGTCTGTACCTGCTCTTGATGTCAATGTTGAAAATCCCGTTGACGCTACGCAGTCAGAAAATTCTCTGGTTATATAAAAGTGCCCCATCAAATTTGGTCGAACCGTAGAGAAAAGGATATCTCCATTGCGAACAACTCTTCTTGCACGTGATGGCGCCTCACCATATTTGTATTCAGCCAATTGTCCGGATATGCAGCCCTCGCCAATGTCAGATAGCGAGATATAGCGAAACTTGAAATCCCCTCGTGTTGAGCTAGGGAGTGATTCCCGGTCAATTTCGCAAAGATCACTTAATGAGCGCCTTCCCCAGCCGTTTTTATGCCAGTCCGCAGTGTGCTTTGGCTGCAAGACATTCCTCATCAATGCACGCTTTTGCTTTTGGCTGTTGCTGAACAATCGTTCTGCTGTGGTCACGGCTTGGTCCCAGGTTGATAGGACTTTGATAATTTCGGCTTGCTCATCCAAAGGAGGCAAGATGATTTCTAGCTTCTCCAGCCCGGCTTTGGTGAGTTTGTATCGCCCAACGCCTTGTCTAGAGAGAACAGGAGTTAGGTCCCTGTGCATGAAGCAGTAATAGAACCACTTGGCCAAGCATTCCTGCGAGTTGCCGATGATGTGGGCATGGTTGTTGACGTTCGCCTTGCCTTCAAAGTAGAGCGTCATTGGACGATCTCTGAACTTCAAAAAATGATCACCGTCCTCACCAATGAGTGCGAATGGCTCATCAATTCGATAGTGATCAATCGAGTCAAGCTGACCGGTGGGACCAAAGTAGGGGTATTCGCCAGCCAACGATGATCTGTCAGCTGCGCTCAATGGGTATCGCAATGTGTTCCTGATCGCGCAGCTCTTGCCGACCGTTGTCTTTTTCCATCCCTCAGGCAACATTGCGGCCTCCTTTCTTCTTGGCCAGTCGTGTCGCGACCTCGCCCAACTCACCCAGCGACTTTTCATCCGTGGACTCTTTGCCCAGCATGCGCACGGCATAAGCCTCGCCTTCTGCTTCCAGTGCCGCACGCCTCAGCGCCGCAAACTGCTCGTACTCGCTCTGCGCATGGGCCACCGCCTGCTTGTGCGACACCTTGCCTGCGCCTGCCAGCACTTGCAGCTCGTTGAAGCTGAGGGAGGCGTCGAGCTTTTCAGCCCATTGGCCGCTCATCAGGTGAACCTGTAAGCGGGACTTACAACTTGACTGACGTGGACCTCGCGCCATTGCTTGCAAATGACGGGTCATTTCTTGTTTCCCACCTTCTTCTGGGTCAGACGTTCAAGCTGTCCAATGCTTTTGTCTGGCGTCGGCAAGTTCTCGGGCATAGTGCCACCCAAGTCCTGGATGGTTTGACGAACCTTGCGACCCACTTCATGGTGTGTGCGGTTGGCAGCGGACTTGCCGCTCACCCCTTCGCGCTTGAGCTTTTCCTCGGTTTGGGTGGCGCGGAACAAGTTGGCAGCCAACTCGGTGCTGCCCATGTGATCGAGGATTTTTTGACTCTTCTTCAAACCTTTCTGTCCATGAATCTCTTTCGCTCCAAGTCCGCCGTAAAGTCCCTTGTATCCATGGTCTTGAAAGATTGCGTAGTCCAAGGGCGTCTCCACGCCAGCCTGCTTGGCGGCGGCTGCAAGGTCCTTGTTGTGCCTGGCAATTTCGTTGCGCAGCATGAGGCGTCGCTGGTCTTCAGGCAGTTGGCCAAAGCCAACTTGGTCGCTGAGCTCTTGCCGACGGGTCTGCAGGGCGAAGTAGGTTTGACCGTTGGCAATGACTGGTTTGGAAGGATCGCCGTTCTGAACAATCAAGTAACACGCGTAGCGCGACAGTCGAACTTCCTGGATGGGGCGCTTGGCGCCGGAACCAATCTCGACCATTTCGAGGTAGTCCTCGAAATGGTCTGCAATTGGATGGCCGCTGTTCTGGCAGGCCTCCTTGGCACGTTCAAGAACAGGTTGAAAGTGCCGGTACTCGGAATACTCAAGCACTCTGCCCAGTTGCCGTGAAAGCCAGAATTCGTTGCCATCAGCATCCGTCTGCCGGATGCTTTCAAACGTCTTGTGGTGCGTCTCCACTGCGGTGACCTTATTCATAGCCCAGCTCCTTCAGGTACACGGCCATCTGGGTTTCCAGGCTGGCCAGCTCGGCTTTGAGCTGTTCGCGCTCTTTGCGCACGGCCATGAGGTCGATTTCGGCTTCTTCCTCGAAGGTGTCCACATAGCGCGGGGTGTTGAGGTTGAAGTCGTTTTCGGCGATTTCGGCAGGGGTGGCGAGGTGCGCGTATTTGTCTGCGTCTTGCCTTGCGGCCACGGTGTCAAGGATGCGCTGCAGGTCTGACTCGCGCAGGTAGTTCTGGTTTTTGCCCGCTTCGTAGTCGCGGCTGGCGTCGATGAACAGCACCTTGTCATCGGTCTTGTGTTTGCGGAAGACGAGCACAGCAGCGGGGATGCCGGTGCCGTAGAACAGTTTGTCGGGCAGCCCGATCACCACGTCGAGCAGGTTTTCTTCAATCAGCTTTTGTCGGATGCGCCCTTCGGCCGCACCACGAAAGAGCACGCCATGGGGCACCACCACGGCCATGCGGCCAGAGCCGGGTTTCATGGTTTCGATCATGTGCAGGATGAAGCCATAGTCGCCCTTGGTGCGCGGCGGCAGGCCACGGCGGAAACGGCTGAATTTGTCAGCATCGGCACCTTCGTGACCCCATTTTTCGAGGCTGAAGGGCGGGTTGGCGACCACGATGTCAAAGTGCTTGAGGCTGGCGGCACTGTCAAGCAGTTTGGGGTTGCGGATGGTGTCGCCCCACTCGATGCGGTGGTTGTCTTCGCCGTGCAAGAACATGTTCATCTTGGCCAGCGCCCAGGTGCTGCCAATGGCTTCTTGTCCGTACAGCGCGTATTTGCGTGAGCCGGTGTTTTCGCGGATCAAACGACCGCACTTCATCAGCAGCGAGCCGGAGCCGCAGGTGGGGTCGCAGATTTCGTCGCCCTCTTGTGGCGTCATCAGCCGCGCCATGAGCGATGACACTTCGGGCGGGGTGTAGAACTCGCCCGCTTTTTTGCCGCTGGTGGAGGCGAAGTTTTTGATGAGAAATTCATAAGCGTTGCCGATCACGTCGAGCTGACCGACACGGCTGGGGCGCAGGTCGAGCTCGGGCTTGGAAAAGTCTTCCAGCAGGTGTCGCAGGATGTCGTTCTTTTGTTGTTCGTCACCCAGCTTGTTGGAGTTGAAGCTGATGTCCTGGAACACATCGCGCAGTTTGGTGATGTTGGCCTCTTCGATGGCGTGCAGGGCTTTGTCAATGCGTTCGCCGTTGCCTGGGCTGTGGCGCAAGGTGTGCAGCGCATAAAAGCTGGCGCTGGCGGGCAACACAAAGCGCTCGTTCTTGAGCATTTCCTCGATCAACTCGGGGTGGTCGCCGTACTGGGCCTTGTAGTTGTCGTAGTGGTCTTGCCACACGTCTGACACGTACTTGAGGAACAGCATGGTCAGGACAAAGTCTTTGTAAATGCTGGGGTCCACAGTGCCGCGAAAGGTGTCGCAGGCGGCCCAAACGGCGGCGTTGATGTCGTCTTGGCTGACGGAGGTGATTGGGGTGGTGGTGTTTTGTGCGCTTGGGTTGTTCATAGTTTTATTCGTGGTCTGAATCAGTGGGTGGCTTGCGCTGTACGGGGCAAGTCTTCGGCGATTGCCTGAAGTTGTTGCTCCCGCTTGTGAATGAGTTGATGGAGCGTCTGGCGCTCTTGGCGTGCTAGGTCGGCCAGCGCCATGATCCGCTGTTGGTCAGCTAGGGATGGCAAGCTAAATGTGAGCGATTCAAGCACCGGACGCCGAATGCTGAGTTGGCTGCTGCCCTCGGCCGCTTGTTGCAGTTGCCGTTGAAATGGGGGCTGGTTGATTTGCCAGGCTAGAAATGCGGGCAGCAAAGGGGCAATGGCGTGCACCCTCAAATGGAAGAGGTGAGGACTGCACACTGCAGGCTCCGGGGGCTCGTCGATGCAAGCCGCGTAAAACCGCGCCCCTTTGGAGATGAACAAGACATCGCCCGCTTTAAGCCAGTCAGCCGGTTTGCGCCCCGCAAGTGATGTGCGGATCACGTTTGTCCATGTGACCCCGCGCTCAGGGTCTACATCTTTCATTTGCACAGCCAAGGCTTCGCCATCAACCGACTCATCGATGGCACCACGAAAGGGGTAGCCCGACTTCACGCCGACGATGGAACCAAGATTGAAAAAAACAGCATCAATTGTCATGATGCAAATATTTTCCTTGACTTTGCAATTTCACGCAAGTAGAATAAATTTCTACTGCATCAAATGGTTTGATGCATAAATTAAATGGGAGTTAATATGCCAGAGAAGCATCAAATCGTTTTTTACCCAGTCGGCAATGGGGATACGTCACAGGTTGTGCTCAGCCAGGGACGTCGAATCTTGTTCGATTTTTGCCATCGCAAGAAAGCAGACAGCACCGAAACGCCAGAGATCGACCTGAAAAAGCGGCTCAAGGACGAGTTGGATGCGGCAGGACGCGACTACTTCGACGTAGTGGCTTTCACCCACGCTGATGAAGACCACATCCTCGGCAGTACCGAGTTTTTCGAGCTGCAACATGCCGTCAAATACCAGGGCGAAGGACGCATCAAGATCAAGCAACTCTGGGTGCCCGCCGCGATGGCCATGGAAAGCGCATCAAACGACCAGCAAAGTCACGAGTTCGTTATCCTGCGACAGGAGGCTCGTCACCGGCTGCTTGAAGGCAAAGATATTCTGATTTTTTCACGTCCGCAAGAATTGATCGATTGGCTTGTTCCCAAGCTCAAAGAGCGGGGTGAAGCTGCCAACGCCCGTGACCACTTGTTTATCGATGCGGGAAAGCTGGTGCCAGGTTTCAGCCTGCTGACTGATGGGGTTGAGTTCTTTTGCCACTCACCGTTCATCAAGCACTATGAAAAAGGCGATTTCATCCGAAATTCAGCCGCACTGGTTTTCAACGTTCGACTCCAAGTGGGCATCAACACCTTCGATTACCTCGAAATTGGTGATGCGCACTGGGAAGACTTGGAGGACATTGTTCGCATCACCAAATGGCACAAAAATGAGGATCGCCTGGCTTGGGATCTGATCAACATTCCTCACCACTGCAGCTACAAATCGCTCAGTGACGAGAAGGGGGGAAAGGAAACCGATCCAAAGCCTTTGGTGAAAGAGCTGCTGTTGGCTGGGAAAAGTGACTCATACATCGTCAGTTGCAGCAAGCCGGTCGTGGATGTGAAGGAGTCATACGACCAAATTCAACCTCCTCACATTCAGGCGAGAAAGACATACGAGCGCAATTTGAAGGAGGTGAAGGGCCGCAAGTTTTTGGTGACCATGGAGGAGCCCAACGCAACGAAGCCCGAACCATTGGTGTTTGACGTAACTACTGGTGGAGTGTCTTGGACCAAGTCTGCACTCATTGGTGCATCTGCCGTCGTAACCAGTCGTCCATCGAGAGCTGGCTAATGGGTGCGGACTTTCATGAGCTGAATGGCTTCAGGGAAGAGGCTCACCCTGACTCGTTTTGCCTGCCACGTGCGAAAGACCTAGTGTCAGCAGTGCAAGAAGCTGAAGACTACACACTTGTTCAATTGCTTTCTAGTACCTTGCCCGACAAGAAAAAGGCTGAGGTCTTGATCATTGACGTCGTATGTGATGGCGTACCCTCCCAAAATCAAGTGGGCATCAAATACCGTGAACGACTAGCACTTTGGGTTCCCAATGATGCAGCCGCGTTGATTGAGGTTCTTGCATTGAGGAAGTCTTTCCCTGTGCTGATGCATCAGAACAATGGAACGCACAATGGGCCTGCCAGTCTTTGCCTTTACTTCGAACCCATTTCAACGGTCACAAGAACATGGACGCCACAAAGGTTCTTGCGTCGAATCCAATGGTGGTTAGAACAAAGCGCCAAGGGTGAACTGCACCCAGCAGATCAGCCGGTGGAGCAGCTGTTCTTCGCCTCAAATTTCGAGCTCGTATTGCCATGGAATTTTGATGAGCTTAGGAATAAGGAGGACATAAAGATGGCTCTGGTTCGCAGCCCGAGTCGACCAGACGGCGGTTGCACTTTTTGTTTAAAACCTATTGGCAGTGCAAGCAACCTGTCAAAGGGCTTGGCTTCTTACATTGAGCTAACGCTGCCAACATTGGTACAAGGCTTGGTCGAACGCGATCCATTTACCCTGGGTGAACTATCAAGTCTTTTAGCCCAGCGAGGGGTAAATTTATTGCCTCTACTCAATGCTGCACTGAGCGATGGAATTGGAAGCGGCGGCGTACCAATCGGAGACGTAGAAACCTGCGCAGTAATCATTCTGCACATTCCCATGGTGCGTGAGCCTGGCGGAGATGTACAGCGAATCGCTTGCCGAGCATTTCTCATCTCGGAAAACGTGCACCAGTTGGGTGTAAAAACCGGTGCCTTGACCTTGCATGAGAAGCGCTACTTTGCAGTAGCTGCGAAGGTTGAAGGTTCATTTTTGGCGCATGAACCAGTGAGTGAATGGAAAGATGAGCCAATTTTTCCGATGAGTGTGCTGAAATTTCCAGACAGTCCGGCCGCGCTGAAGCAATCCAGCGTCAATTACAAAGGTCCTCGTGGCGTGCTGGTCGGTGCAGGCTCTCTAGGTAGCGCCATGCTGAATTTGTGGACGCGATCCGGATGGGGGGAGTGGTCGGTCATCGACAAGGATCATGTCAAACCCCACAACTTAGTTAGACACATCGCATTTGCAGATCATGTCGGTGAGTTGAAGTGCAACGTAGCCGCAGAGTTGAGTACAGCCGCGACCGACGGTGCGGTCAAGGTAACAGCGATCAACGGAGATGCCTGCGACCTTGGAGCACAGACTATTCAAGAATCACTCAGAAATGCCAATTTGATTGTGGATGCTTCCGCTGCTTTGGATTTTCCACGCCAAAGCAGCTTCCAAAGCAACCTGCCAAGGCATGCCACCGTGTTTGTTACACCCAATGGCAATGGATCGGTTTTGATGATGGAGGACCATGATCGAAAAATTCGACTGCGTAGTTTGGAAGCCCAGTACTACCGCGCCCTCATTCGCCAACCCTGGGGCGCTCGCCATCTAGATGGCAACCTCAGCACCTACTGGAGCGGGGCAAGTTGTCGTGACATCTCTGTAGCAATGCCTTATTCACGCGTCATGGTTCATGCCAGCACATTGGCTGAGCAGGTCATGCTGAACACACAAGCAGACGCTGCCAACATCCGAATTTGGGACCGTGACGCAGAGACCGGGGGCATCTCGACCTACAACATTGAACCCAAACCAGAACGTCAGCTTGACTTTGATGACTTGGCTGTTTTCTTCGATGAGGGCTTGGCAGCTCATTTGAACGAGCTCAGACTTAGGGCATTACCAAATGAAACCGGTGGAGTTTTACTGGGTTATTACGACTTCAATGTGAATGCCATCGTTATTGTTGATGCTCTGCCTGCTCCATCAGACAGCCAAGCAAGCTATGGCTCTTTCGAGCGAGGTACGGTCGGGCTGTTGGCCGCTGTTCAGGAAGCATCACGACGGACGGCAGACATCGTTGGATATGTCGGCGAATGGCATAGCCACCCGCCGGGCCACTCAGCCACACCTAGCCGAGATGATGTTGTTCAACTGGTCGAAATCAGCTTAGGTATGCACATGGACGGACTACCAGCGCTTCAACTCATTGTGGGAGAGGATGACATTCAAGTTTTGCAAGGGAAAATGAAATCATGACCAAAAACCCACAGCCTATTTCGTTGGCTTTATCAGGCGGGGGGATCAGGGCCATGGTTTTTCACCTTGGTGTACTGAAACATTTGGCTGAAAGAGGTCTGCTGGAATCAGTGGAACGGATTTCGACTGTTTCGGGAGGAAGCTTGGTAATTGGTCTCTTACTTCAACAAAACGAGATGAGGTGGCCGACATCTGAACAGTTCATATCACGCTGCCTACCAGCTTTGCGAAATTCGCTGTGCGCTCGCAGCCTTCAATGGGGGGCTGCGCGACAGTTACTCAATCCGCGAAATTGGAGATTCATATTTTCTCGGGCAAATCTTCTAGCGCAGGCACTCCGTGATGAATGGCAGATAACCGCCAAGCTGGAAGACTTACCAAAAGTACCGGAATGGTCGATCAATGGAACAACGGCTGAAAGTGGGAAACGCTTTCGTTTCAAGCGTGAAAACATTGGCGAATACACCTTGGGATATGCCTCCGCTGCAGGATTCCCGTTAGCAAGTGCATTAGCAGTTTCAGCCGCTTTTCCAGGTGGGTTTGGCCCTTTAACCTTGGCAACAAGACCATACGACTGGTACAAACGTGAATGGGATGCCCCTGCTGAAACAGCTACATCGACCCCTCCGAATTTCCGCCGTGTTCATCTGTATGACGGTGGCGTATACGACAACATGGGCTTAGAACCCTTCTTTGATGCTGGTCGCCAGCTTCCTAAACATGAAGGTCGTTACCTGATCTGTTCAGATGCCAGTGCGCCGCTGGCTGTAGGATTCAATTTTGGACCGCTTAACGCCTTCAGGTTCAAGCGAGTTGCAGACATCATGTCTGACCAATCGCGTTCATTGCGTGTGCGCACACTGATGAATTACCTTCAGCGGACACCGTCATCAGGTGCTTACTTAAATATCAACACACCAATCTCGTCAAGCAAAAACTGCGAATCGGCTGAATTCGCCGCATCGTTTCCAACGACCTTGCGACGTCTTAACAGTCACGAGTTCGACAAATTGGCAGAACACGGTTCAGCAGTGGCTGAGCGTGCTAGAAATGATGTTGGGCTGTTGTAATTCGAAAGAAGCATGTCGCTGCGCTATTCGAAAAGAAAAATGGTGTCCGAACGAACCTCTAAGGTGGTAGCCATTTGCGCTTGTGTTTGTTGCACTGTATGGCGAAGGTCTTTGAGGGTCGCCAATTCTATGGTCCGATATTCCCGATCTTTGGGCAGCGTAGCCATCACGTCATCAAGTTTTCTTGCCTTGTTCGGGGTCCTTTGTTGATGGACTCAAAGTACCCAGTTGATCGTCTTCACGAGCATCGGCCACCGTGAGTAATTGAGGCTGGTACCGCTTCACGCCAGTGGTTTCTGTGTCTTTGGTCTTGGCATGTGCAATGGCCTCAGTCAAGCCTTGTTGGATGCTCTTGAATGCGTTGGGCATGTGTGTTTCCTTTCACGATTCAAGACACATTTTCGCCCGCACTTGTATGCGGCCCACCCGCTTGGTCGCGGTGGGTCATTTGGCCAGCACGATGCGGGCGAGTTCGTGGGTGCTCAAGCTTCGGCTTCGGGCCACAGTCTTGGAAAGTAAAAACGCAGAGCGTGCTGGGGCACGCCCAAGCGGACCTTGCCGTAGGGGCTGTCCGATTCCAGCAGGCCGCGTTTGATCAGGGCCGACACCTGCGCGGTGGCCAGCCGATCACCCAAACCCAGCATGGCCTTGAAGTCGGCGCGGTCCAATTCGGTTTGTGCGGCAAACAGGTAGTGCAAAGCCCGAAGCGATGTGCTTCGCACGCCTTCACCCACCACTTGCTCTTCATATGCCAGGCAGGCGGCCATGCGGCCTTTCATGTCCTCTAGGCTCAGCAATTCCCGCATGAAAGTTACTTGGTCGGTGCACACGTCCAGCACGTAGTCCATCCACGCGATCAGGGCGGATTCGCTCAGGTTGCCACGGCCATCCAGATCGCCTGCACGGGGTTCGTCTGCGGCGGACAGGCGTGCGTAGTAAGTCTCTTGTGTGCGGGCAAAGCCCCGCAAAGGAGACCACAGGCCATTGGTCAAGCCCATGTGACCGAGCACCAGATGGCTGTGCAAGCGGGCGACACGTCCATTGCCGTCCAGAAAAGGGTGAATCCACGCTAGGCGTTGGTGCGCTGCCGCCATCGCCAAGATGTGCATTTCGCCACGACGCACTTGTCCATAGACCTTCGACCAGCGCTCCATGAAGACGGGCAGTACCGCCGCTGCGGGGGCGGCGTGCCGCCCCACACTGACTTGTGCGGTTCGCATGGCTCCGGGTATCAGCACTTGAATGTCTGCGCCCTGGTGTTGAATGCGGTCTTGATCGGGCAGACGGGCGAACAAGTCCTGATGGATGTCTTGAACGGTTTGCGGCGCCCAGACTTGCGCATGGGTCCATTGTGGCCACAGACGTTCCAGTTGGGCCTCTGTGGCCATGTGGCTGAGCGCCAGACGCTGGCGGCGGGCTTTGTCGGCATCCTGTGCGTAATCGTTGCGCAGGGCTTGCTCTATTTCCAAGGGGAGGGTGTGTTGCCCTTCAATCCGGTTGGAATAATAGGAATTCATGGCGCGCAGCATCTGGCGCAGGCTGGGCAATGAACCGGCAGGGCACCAGCTTGCCAGGCGGTCGGCCTGGCGGATCAGGTCGTGAGCACGCTCCAGCAGCGGGCCCAAACGGTGTTCAGACGGAAGCAGTGGCTCCATCTGGCTGGGATGGTCATAGAGTTGGAATTTCTGCGACTTTGGCATGATTCATAAGTATATGTCTTATAAGGATATTTTGATAATCGTGCGAGAAATTATGCGACTTTGTATGCGACATTGATTGCGCCCCCGAATGCCGATAAAAATCAGACGCCATTTCGTTCTTTAACCAGTGATCTGAGGGCCACTTCGAGCCTCTGATCGGGGCTTATCCGCGCACGGCAATCATCCGCTCCAACACCTTTTTCAGCTGGGCTACCTCGGCCGAGCCGATGTCGGCCATGACCTGCGCCTCATGCGCGCGAGCCTGCGCCAGCAAGGGCTTGACCTTGCGTTGACCGTTTGCGGTGAGGCTCACCAGTGACTGGCGCTTGTCGTGCGGGGCGTCAACGCGTTGGACCCACCCGGCTTCTTCCATGCGCCCGACCAGCTTGGTCACCGTGGGTTGCTTGGCCAGCACGATGTCGGCCAGCTCGCCCACGCTCAAGGTGTCTTTGCCTGACAGGCTGGCCATGACGCGCCACTCCATCAGGCTCAGGCCACTGGCCTCGACCACGGCGTGGAACTCGTTCGAAATCAAATGGCTGGCACGCGCCAGAAGGTAGGCCAGGTAGTCGTCGACAAAGCCAGGTGTGGCGCTCATGGCAGTGTTTGCGTGGTGCTGAATTGGCTGTTTTGATACACCAAGGGTTGCCCACCGTCGACAAAGCCGCAGCGCTCGACCTCGCCCACAAAAATCACATGGTCGCCTTCTTCGTAGCGGCTGCGGTTGTGGCATTCAAACCAGGCCAGCGCGCCTTTCAAAATGGGCAGTCCCGCTTGCCCCAGGCTGTAGTCGGTGTTGGCAAAGCGGTCACCCTGGCCGGATGCAAAGCGGTGGCACAGATCGAGCTGATCGGCCGCCAGCACATTCACCACATAGTGCGTGCCCGCATGGAACAGCGGCAGGCTGCTGGCACGATGGCCCAGACTCCACAGCACGAGCGGCGGTGTGAGCGACACCGAATTGAAAGAGCTGGCCGTGATGCCCACAAAGCTGCTGCTGGCCGTGTCGCCTTTTTGTGCATCGGGCGCGAAGGTGGTGATGACGGTCACGCCCGTGGCAAAGCGCGACAGGGCCTGCCGGAAGTGGGCAGCCTCAAAGTCGGGAGTCAGTGGCGGAACGGTCGGAGGTGGGTTGGGGCGCATAGGGTCATTATGGATGAATTTGCATGAATATTCATATAAACTGTTTGGCATGAGGTCGAGTGCGTCGTGCGCGGAACCTGTCCGTCAAGGAGACAAGCATGCTGGTGGAACGGATCGAAAACAGGTGGCTCGCGGCGTTTACCCGCACCTTCACGCTGTGCAAGGTGCAGCCCGGTGAGGTGGTCGCCATTTTGGCCGAAACCCAATCACGCCGGGTCAACGTGGACTTGGCGCGCCTTGCGCTGGAGGCCATGGGGGCCAAGGTGTTTGAGTTGACGCTGACCACGCCCCCGCTGACCGCCCCCGCGCCTGTGCGCTCCACCGGAGCCAGTGACGCGATTGGGCAGCTGGGCCCGGTGGTGGCCGCGCTGGCCCGCGCCGATATGGTGGTGGACTGCACCGTCGAGGGCCTGCTGCACGCCCCCGAGCTGCCCACCATCATGAAGGGCGTGGACGGGCACATGCCGCGCCTGTTGATGGTGTCGAATGAGCACCCTGAAATTTTGGAACGCACCGTGCCCGATCCGGCACTCGAAGGCGTGGTGCGCTCGGCCATGAAAAAGCTCCGTGCCGCGCAGCAGATGCATGTGACGTCTGCGGCTGGCACCGACCTGCGTGTCAACTTGAAGCATGGCGACAAACAAGCGGTGGTGGGTGGTGTGTGGGGTTTTTGCCCCAAGCCTGGCATGGTCTCGCACTGGCCTGCGGGCTTGGCGCTGGCGTTCCCGGCAGCGGGCAGCGTCAACGGCACGCTGGTCATGGCCCCGGGTGATGTGAACCTGACCTTCAAGCAATACCTGCGCGACACGATCCGCTTGACCATCGAGAACGACAGCGTGGTCGCCATCGAAGGGACGGGCGTGGATGTAGACATGATGCGCGGCTACTACAAAGCCTGGGAAGACGCCGAGGGCCACCGCGCTGCCTACGCGGTTTCGCATGTGGGCTTTGGCCTGAACCCGGCCGCACGCTGGGACGCCATGGCTTTTTATGACAAGCGCGACTGCAACGGGACCGAGCTGCGCGCCTTTGCGGGCAACTTCTTGTACTCGACCGGGGCCAATGAGGTCGCAGGTCGCCACACGCTGGGCCATTTCGATTTGCCCATGCGCGGCTGCACCATTCGGCTCGACGACACCGTGGTGGTGGATGCCGGTCAGGTCGTGAGCGCGGCGCTGGCATGAGCACCCTGATGTCTTGTGTGGCCGTGCTCGCCTGTGGGAGCGACGCCCTCGTCGCGAAGATTTCGGCTGATCGCCGCGAGGGCGCGGCGCCTGCAAAACCCACACTGGTTTTTTTACACGGCATTGGCGGCCGTGCCAGTTCGTGGGCGGCCATCCAACAGACCTGCGCCCAAGCGGGTTATGCCAGTGTGGCCTGGGACATGCCGGGCTACGGCGACAGCCCAATGATCGAGCCCTGCACTTTTGACGACCTGGCCGATGTGCTGGCCGCGCTGATTGACGCGCAGGGTTTGCAGCAAGCTGTCTTGGTGGGCCACAGTCTGGGCGGCATGGTGGCTTTGCAAATGTGGGCGCGCCACCCCGAACGCGTGGCAGGCTTGGTGCTGGCCGCCAGCAGTCCGGGCTTTGGTCAAAGCGGCGGCGATTTTCAGCAAGCGTTCATCGCCCAGCGCCTGGCCCCCTTGGACGCAGGCAAAAGCATGGCCGATGTGGCCGATGCCTTGGTGCCGACCATGGTGGCGCCGGGCTTTGATGGCCCGGGTCTGGCGCAGGCCAAAGCCTGCATGGGCTCCATCACGCCAGCCGCCTACAAAGCGGCGCTGAGCGCGCTGGTGCAGTTTGAGCAGCGCAGCGCTTTGCCCACGATCACCGTGCCCACGCTGTGCATTGCGGCCGAACACGACCGGACCGCAGCGCCCACGGTGGTGCAGCGCATGGCCGAAAAAATTCCTCACGCGCAATACCTGTGCCTGCCGGGCGTGGGCCATTTGCTGACGTTTGAGCAACCCGACAGCTTTGCCCATGCACTGCTGCCTTTTTTGCGGAGCTTTTGATGACTGACGTGCAAGACAAGACCATGCCGAACACCATGCCCACCGTCATGCCCATCTGTGGCGACGACTACCCCCTGACCGAAAAACAGCAAAAGCTGATGGCGCTGGCCCGGCAGCTGGGCCGCGAGAAGTTCGCCCCCCGCGCCGCGCAACTCGACCGCGATGCGCAGTTCCCATTCGCCAACTACGACGACATGCGTGACTCGGGCCTGCTGGCGCTGTGCGTGCCCGAGGCGCACGGCGGCCACGGCGCTGACTACGCCACCTATGCGATGGTCTCGGCCGAGATTGGTCGCTACTGCGGCGCCACAGCGCTCACTTTCAACATGCATGTGTGCACCATGCTCTGGAGCGGCTTGCTGTCTGAAGACCTGGAGATGACGCCCGAGCAGCGCACCATCCACCGCCAGCACCAGGCCACGCATTTTGCCCGCGTGGTGAAAGACGGGGCGATTTACGCACAGCCCTTTTCTGAAGGCGGCGCAGCCGCAGCGGGCGCGCAGCCCTTTGGCACCACGGCCGTGAAGGTCGAGGGCGGCTGGAAGGTCAACGGCAAAAAGATTTTTGCTTCGTTGTCTGACGCCGCCGATTTCTTTGGCGTGCTGTGCACCGAGAAAAAGCCCGACGCCGATTTGTCGCGCCGCGACACCTTGTACCTGGCGGTGCCGCGCACCGCGCCGGGCCTCACGGTCGAAGGCGATTGGGACCCGCTGGGCATGCGCGCCACCGTGTCGCGCAACTTGATTTTCAAAAACGTGTTCGTGCCCGACGATGCGGCGCTCATGCCGCAAGGTCTGTACTTTCAGGCCGCCAGCCGCTGGCCGCACATGTTCATGACGCTCTCGCCCACCTACATGGGCATCGCGCAAGCGGCGTATGACTTCACCGTGGCGTATTTGCGTGGCGAGATGGCGGGCACGGGCCCCATCAAACGCCGCCAGTTCGCGACCAAGCAGATCGCCGTGGCCGAGATGTTCATCAAGCTCGAACAAACCCGCAACCTGTTCTTGCGTGCGATTGAAGACGCGAAGGTGGACCCGAGCAAGTCCACCCGCCTGCGGGCCTATGCCGCGCAGTACACCATCATGGAAAACGCGCAGGACATTGCCCGCTTGGCGATCCGCACCTGCGGCGGCCAGTCCATGCTCAAGAGTTTGCCACTGGAGCGCCTGTACCGCGATGCACGCTGCGGCTCGCTCATGCTGCCCTGGACGGCCGAGCTGTGCATGGAC
>JAIXOZ010000060.1 GCA_027486495.1 Comamonadaceae bacterium
AAATCCGACTTCGTGCTGATGGGCGGCCAACTCGATGTGTTGGTCAACACCTTGCAGCGCAGTCGCCAAACCATGCGCATCGTGCGGCAAAACCTGTGGTGGGCGGCGGCCTACAACGCCGCTTGTGTGCCCCTGGCACTGATGGGCTGGTTGCCCGCCTGGGCTGCTGGTTTGGGCATGGCGCTCAGCTCTTTGCTGGTGGTGCTCAATGCCTTGCGCCTGTCGCAGGCTTTGCCTGATGCGCTACAGACGCC
Organism: Comamonadaceae bacterium; assembly: GCA_027486495.1. Taxonomy (GTDB): domain Bacteria; phylum Pseudomonadota; class Gammaproteobacteria; order Burkholderiales; family Burkholderiaceae_C; genus Limnohabitans_A. The sequence continues at coordinate 255 of JAIXOZ010000060.1, forward strand.
GGCGCTGGTCCTCCAACCCGTTTGAGAAAGCAGCATGGACATTCTTTATTTGCTGATACCACTGTCTGTGGCCCTGGTGTTTTTCATCTTGGCGGGTCTGTGGTGGGCGATTGACCGAGGTCAATTTGAGGACATTGAGGCCGAAGGCGAGCGAATTTTGCGTGACGATTGATTTCGATCAAGTGTTTCAGGTGTACACCCGGACACAATTAATCAGTTGATTTTTTAAAAAAAACAGAGGTGAAAATGAAATTTGCCAATATGCAGGCGACGTCATACAACGACAAAGTTGTACGGCAGTTCGCCATCATGACGGTGGTTTGGGGTGTGGTGGGCATGCTGGTGGGCGTGATCATCGCTGCCCAATTGGCCTGGCCTGAACTCAACTTCGGCATTTCCTGGCTCAGCTATGGCAGATTGCGCCCCTTGCACACCAACGCGGTGATTTTTGCGTTCGGTGGTTGCGGCTTGTTCGCTGCCGCTTATTACGTGGTGCAACGCACCTGTAACGTGCGATTGTTCAATGACAAGTTGGCCGCTTTCACCTTTTGGGGTTGGCAATTGGTCATCGTTTTGGCAGCCATTTCCCTGCCCTTGGGTTTCACCCAAGGCAAAGAATACGCCGAACTCGAATGGCCCATTGACATCTTGATCACCTTGGTTTGGGTGTCGTTTGCTGTGGTGTTCTTTGGCACCGTGGGCACGCGCAAAGTGCGCCATATTTATGTGGCCAACTGGTTCTTTGGCGCGTTCATCATCGCTGTGGCTTTGCTGCACTTGGTCAACGGTGCTGCACTGCCTGTGGGCATGATGAAGTCTTACTCCGCCTACGCCGGTGTGCAAGATGCCATGGTTCAGTGGTGGTATGGCCACAATGCGGTGGGCTTCTTCCTCACAGCGGGCTTCTTGGGCATGATGTATTACTTCATCCCCAAGCAGGCAGAGCGTCCCGTGTATTCGTATCGCCTGTCGATCGTGCACTTTTGGGCGCTGATCTTCACTTACATGTGGGCCGGTCCCCACCATCTGCACTACACCGCCTTGCCTGACTGGACACAGTCCATTGGCATGGTCTTCTCTCTGATTTTGTTGGCTCCAAGCTGGGGCGGCATGATCAACGGCATCATGACCTTGTCGGGTGCTTGGCACAAACTGCGCGACGACCCGATCCTGCGTTTCCTGATCGTGTCCTTGTCTTTCTACGGCATGTCGACCTTCGAAGGCCCGATGATGTCCATCAAGACCGTCAACGCCCTGAGCCACTACACCGACTGGACTGTGGGCCATGTGCACTCGGGTGCTTTGGGCTGGGTGGGTCTGGTCACCATGGGGTCGATGTACTACCTGATTCCCCGCTTGTTTGGCCAAAAGCAGATGTACAGCGTCAAAGCCATTGAAATCCACTTCTGGACTGCCACCATCGGCATCGTGATCTACATCGCCGCCATGTGGATTGCCGGTGTGATGCAGGGTTTGATGTGGCGTGCCATCAACGCCGATGGCACCTTGACTTACACCTTTGTCGAGTCCGTCAAAGCCACTTATCCCTTCTACGTGTTGCGTTTGCTCGGCGGTTTGCTCTATCTGAGCGGCATGGTCATCATGCTCTGGAATACGCTCAAGACCGTCTCGATGGGCCGCTCGATGGAAGTCCGGATTCCCCAACTTGAACCTGCACACGCCTGAGGAGAAATCAAACATGGCTCAAAACCAAAAATCGGGCGGCTTGTCACATGAGAAAGTCGAGACCAACAACTTCCTGATGATCGTGCTGATCCTGGTGGTGCTGTTGGTGGGTGGCATGGTCGAAATCGTGCCCTTGTTCTTCCAGAAGTCCACCACCGAGCCGGTGCCGGGCCTCAAGCCCTACACCGCGCTGCAAGTGGTGGGGCGCGATGTGTATGTGCGTGAGGGTTGCTACAACTGCCACTCGCAAATGATCCGTCCTTTCCGCGCCGAAACCCTGCGCTACGGCTCTTACTCGCTGGCGGGTGAATTCGTCTACGACCGTCCATTCCAGTGGGGCTCCAAGCGCACCGGCCCTGATCTGGTCCGCGTGGGTGGCCGTTACAGCGACGAATGGCACCGCATTCACCTGACCAACCCGCGTGACCTGGTGCCCGAGTCCAACATGCCTGCTTACCCTTGGCTGGAAAAAACACCCGCCAACGCGGCCTCCATCCAGGCCCATATGAAAGGCCTGCGTACCTTGGGTGCGCCGTACAGCGACGAAGAAATTGCCAAAGCACCCGAAGAGGTGAAAGACAAGACCGAGCTGGACGCCGTCATCGCCTACTTGCAGGTGCTCGGCACCCACCGTAAATAAGGAATGGTCATGGACATCAACACCATGCGCTCGGTCGTGACCTTGCTCGCCTTTTGCTGCTTTGTCGGCATCGTGGTGTGGGCTTGGTCGAGACGCAACCAAGCCGATTTTGAAGAGGCGGCCCAATTGCCGTTTCTTCACGACGACTGAGCCGTCCTTCAGAACTTAAAAAATACCAAGGAATCCCCCATGAGTGACTTCATCAGCAACTTCTGGCACCTGTATGTGGCCGGTATCACGCTGGTCAGCATCATCGCCTGCTTGGCTTTGCTGTGGTTCAGCGGCAAGGCCAAGGCCATGACGGCCAACGACAACACCACGGGCCATGTGTGGGACGGTGACCTGCGCGAGATGAACAACCCGCTGCCACGCTGGTGGGTGGGCTTGTTCATCATCACCATCATTTTTGCGTTTGTTTACCTGGCCATGTACCCGGGTGCAGGCAACTTTGCGGGCAAATTTGGCTGGTCATCCGCCGGTCAGTACGAGGCCGAAGTGGCCAAGGGCAATGCCGAAGTCGCACCGCTGTATGCCAAGTTCCAGGGCATGCCGCCCGAAGAGGTGTCCAAAGACCCGCAGGCCCTGGCCATTGGTGACCGCCTGTTCATGAACAACTGCGCACAGTGCCACGGCTCTGACGCACGCGGCAGCAAGGGCTTCCCCAACTTGGCGGATGCCGACTGGCTGTATGGCGGCAAACCCGATGCGATCAAAGCCACTTTGGTGCAAGGACGCATGGGCAACATGCCGCCCATGGCGGCGGCTGTGGGCACACCCGAAGACGTGCGCAACGTGGCCCATTATGTGCTGAGCCTGTCGGCCAGCCCCCATGATTCATTGCGCGCCCAGTTGGGCAAGTCCAAGTTTGGTGCTTGCGCAGCCTGCCACGGCATGGACGGCAAGGGCAACCACGCCATGGGAGCCCCCAACTTGACGGACGACATCTGGTTGCACGGCTGGGGTGAGAACGCCATCGTCAACATGATCAACAACGGCAAGGTCAACCAGATGCCTGCACAGGCCGCCAAATTGACCGAAGGCCAGATCCATGTCTTGGCGTCTTACGTCTGGGGCCTGTCCAACAACCCTGTGGCCAGCGCCGCGGTGAGCCCTGCCAAGTGATCTGAACCCTCTGCATCAGGCGGGTCTTGATGCAGCATTTGAACCAAGGCCTGCATTTTGTCCATCCCCGAAGATCGTCCCTCTCGCAGTGTGATTCCGATCACCCCCGTGCCCGATGAGGGCGATGTGGAAATGGTGTCGCTGTACCAAGCGCAGCAGAAAATTTACCCCCGCAGTGTTCAGGGCGTGTTTGCCCAATGGCGGTGGCTGATGGTGGTGATCACGCAGCTGGTTTTTTACGGACTGCCTTGGCTGGAGTGGGGGCAGCGCCAAGCGGTGCTGTTCGACCTGGGTGCTCGCCGTTTCTACATCTTCGGCCTGGTGTTGTACCCGCAGGACTTCATTTACCTGACGGCTTTGCTGGTCATCTCAGCGCTGTCCTTGTTTTTGTTCACGGCAGTCGCTGGGCGTCTGTGGTGTGGTTTTACCTGCCCGCAAACGGTGTACACCGAAATCTTCCTGTGGATCGAGCGCCAGTTTGAAGGCGACCGTTCCCCGCGCATGCGACTTGACGCTGCGCCTTTGAGCTTCAACAAAGCCTGGCGCAAAACCGGCAAGCAATTGGCCTGGATCGTGATGTCGCTCTGGACGGGCTTCAGCTTTGTCGGCTACTTCACGCCGATTCGCGAGTTGACGGCGTCCATCTTGTCGCTGGGTTTTGGCCCTTGGGAAATTTTCTGGATCCTGTTTTACAGCTTGGCCACTTATGGCAATGCGGGCTTCATGCGCGAGCAGGTGTGCAAGTACATGTGCCCCTATGCGCGTTTTCAGAGTGCCATGTTTGACAAGGACACCCTGATCGTCACCTACGACGAAGCGCGGGGTGAGCCGCGCGGTGCCCGCTCCAAAAAGGCGGACCCCAAAGCCCTGGGGCTGGGCGCGTGTGTGGACTGCACCTTGTGTGTGCAGGTCTGCCCCACCGGCATCGACATCCGCAAAGGGTTGCAGTACGAATGCATTGGCTGCGGCGCTTGTGTGGACGTGTGTGACACCGTGATGGACAAGGTCGGCTACGAGCGGGGCTTGATCAAGTTCTCCACGCAAAACGCCATGGACAAGGGCTGGAGCAGAGCGCAAACGCTGCGGCGCATTTTCCGCCCTCGCGTGTTGGTTTACACCGCTGTGCTGTGGGCCATCATCATCGGTGTTGGCGTGTCCTTGTGGAACCGCGACCCGTTCAAAGTGGACATCGTGCGCGACCGCGCCACCATGGCCCGCATCGTGGCGGGTGGCAAGATTGAAAACGTGTACCGCCTGCAGATCATGAACGCGGCGGAACAAAACCTGACGTTCCACCTGCAAGTCGATGGTTTGACGGGCTTGAGCTTGGCGACCGAACCGCTGGTTGAGGTGGGTGCGACCGAGTCTCGATGGGTGTCCGTGCGCTTGCAAGTACCCTACGACGCTGCGCCTGCCGGTTCGCATCCGATCCATTTCCGGATCGACTCGCGTTCGCCCAATGGCCAATCGGTTGGACAGTTGAGTGAAAAAACCGTCTTCCTGGTCCCTCGCTGAGATACCCCCATTTTTGAAAGACAAGCATGAACAAGGTTCTGAATGTGAGCAAAGAGGGGCAACCCTGGTGGCGTTTCGGTTTGGTGTGGATGGTTTTTGGCGGACCCGCCGTGGTGGTGGTAGCCGGCTTCATCACGCTCTACATTGCCGTGACCAACCCGGACCCGGTGCTCCAAGTCACACCGCGCACAGCCTCGCAAGAGCGCCAAGGCATCACCCATGTGCCCGCCATGCAGGGGCGCAACCATGCAGCCACGGGCGAGTTGCCCGCTGCGCTGCAAGCGCCTGCTGCTGAGCCTACTAAACCCTGACCTTCTAGGAAGACACCATGCTCGCTCAACGCTGGATGTGGATCACCTGGCCTGCCTTTTTGGTGGCGGGACTGCTGGAAGTTTTGGTCTTCGGGTTTGTCGATCCGCAAGACTTACATTGGTTCGGGCAAGACCTGGACCTGTCCAGGCAAGCGGTTTACACACTGGCCTTTTTTGCGTTCTGGGTCTTGGCCATGGTCTCCAGCGCTTTGACCGCGCTGCTGGGCCTGTCTTCAGCAGAAGTGAACCGTTAAAACACCGAACGAGCTGTTCAGTTCGCAAGCCGAGGGCTCAGTGGCAATGGGAGATGTTGTTGACCAGTCGCTGCAAGCTTTCCGTGTCCAGGATGCGCACATGGCGCTGCTTGACTTCCACGGTGCCGTCTTCCACAAACTTCGAAAACGTACGGCTCACGGTTTCGAGCTTGAGGCCCAAGTAGCTGCCAATCTCTTCGCGTGTCATGCGCAACACCAGTTCTGACTGGGAAAAACCCCGCGCATGCAGGCGCTGCACCAGATTCAGCAAAAAAGCGGCCAAGCGCTCTTCGGCGCGCATGCTGCCCAAGAGCAGCATCACGCCGTGCTCGCGCACAATTTCCCGACTCATGATCTTGTGCACATGGTGTTGCAATGCGGTGATTTCGCGCGAGATTTCCTCGATCCGGTCAAAGGGCATGACGCAGACCTCGGCGTCTTCCAGAGCGATCGCGTCGCAGCTGTGCTGGTCGTTCACAATGCCGTCCAAACCAATGATCTCGCCCGCCATCTGAAAGCCCGTGACCTGGTCGCGCCCGTCTTCGGTGGCCAGACAGGTCTTGAAGAAGCCGGTGCGGATGGCGTAAAGCGAGGTGAATTTTTCGCCGTTGGTGAACAAGGTGTCGCCTCGCTTGATCCTGCGGCGCACGGCCACCAGGTCATCCAGGCGGTGGAGGTCATGGTCGCTAAGGCCCATGGGCATGCACAACTCGCGCAAGTTGCAGTTGGAACAGGCGACTTTGATGGCTTGAGGATTCATGGTTTATCTCTTGGTTGTGCATTGGATTTGCCTTGGATCAAGACTTGAGCTTATAGCGAAAATTGCGCCGAATTTGCGGGTATACCCTGTCTTTGCAGGAAATCCCTGAAAACCAGTAAAGGGTTTGACCTGAGTCAACACATGGGCTGATGCACGCGGGCAAAGTGACGCCTTGTTCAGTACACATTCGAATAAAGGGGCAGACACATGTCCGCTATCACGCCGCAATTGCTGTCACGTTTTGACGTGCCCGGCCCGCGCTACACCTCTTACCCCACAGCCGATCGTTTTGTCGAAGCCTTTGGCGAGGCCGATTATGTGCAAGCCCTGGAGCAGCGCCAATCGGGCACGGTGGGTAAACAAGCACCGCTGTCGCTGTATGTGCACATTCCGTTTTGCGAATCGCTTTGCTATTACTGCGCCTGCAACAAAATCATCACCAAACACAAAGAGCGCGCTGCGACTTACTTGAAATACCTGGGCAAAGAGGTTGAGTTGCACACCCGTCATTTGGGGCGCAGCCAATCGGTCAGTCAATTGCATCTGGGTGGCGGCACGCCTACCTTCATGAGCGATGAGGAGTTACGCCAACTCATGGCCATGCTGCGCGAGCACTTCAAGTTTGTTCCGGGTGGTGAGTATTCGGTCGAAGTCGATCCCCGCACCGTCAACGAGCAACGACTGGCGGTGCTGGCCGAGTTGGGTTTCAACCGCCTGAGTTTTGGTGTGCAGGACTTTGACCCTGTCGTTCAAAAAGCAGTCCACCGCATCCAGCCTGCGGACCAGGTGTTTGCGTTGGTCGAGGCCTCTCGCCGTCTGGGTTTTGAGTCGGTCAACGTCGATCTGATTTATGGCTTGCCCTTGCAAACGCCTGAATCTTTTGACCGGACCTTGGCCCAAGTCACCCGCCTGCGCCCGGACCGCATTGCCCTGTATGCCTATGCGCATTTGCCCGAACGCTTCAAGCCTCAGCGGCGCATCCATGCGGAGGATCTGCCGGCTGGGGCAGCCAAGGTGGCCATGCTGTCGCGCTCGCTCGACGCGCTGACCGATGCGGGCTATGTCTACATCGGCATGGACCATTTCGCTTTGCCGGATGACGCTTTGGCTGTGGCCAAACGGCAAGGGCGTTTGCACCGCAATTTCCAGGGCTACAGCACGCAGGCCGATTGCGACCTGATTGCGCTGGGTGTGTCCTCCATCGGCCGCATTGGCTCGACCTACAGCCAAAATGCCAAGACGATGGAAGAGTATGTCCATCTGCTTGACCAAGGCCATTTCCCAGTCGTGCGTGGCCTGTCGCTGACGCGTGACGACCTGATCCGCCGTGCCGTCATCATGGCACTCATGTGCCAGAGGCATCTGCAATACGAATCCATCAACCTGGCTTGGCTGATTGACTTCAAGACCCTGTTTGCCCAAGAGTTGACTCAGCTTGACGCGATGCAGTTGCAAGGCCTGGTTCAGCTGAGCGAGAGCGGCATTCAGGTCACCGCCATGGGCTGGTTTTTTGTGCGCGGCGTGGCCATGGTGTTTGACCGTTATGTGCAAGCCGATCGAAATCACACACGCTTTTCCAAAATCATTTGACGCCTGCCAACATGAATGAGGTCGCATCGCGGTCGGTCGGCATCGCCGACAATGCAGCGCTTGACATTCAAGCGAACAAACCATGCAAAGTTCTTTGGCCATCACGGCCTTGATGATGGGGGTGCTGGGTGGCCCGCACTGCGTGGCCATGTGCGGCGCTGCCTGTGCGGGTTTGGGTCAGGCGGCGGGTGAGCGGCGGGCGCAGGCCCTGCTGGCGTTTCAGCTGGGCCGTCTGGGCGGCTATGCGCTGTTGGGGGTTCTGGCCGCGGCCAGTGTGCAGGGCCTGGGTTGGTTGACCACGCAGTCAGCGGCCATTCGCCCCATCTGGACCTTGTTGCACCTGTCGGCCTTGGTACTGGGCTTGTTGCTCATGCTGCAAGCACGGCAACCCGTTTGGCTCGATGCCGCAGCGCGCCGTTTGTGGGCGCGTGTGCGGGCCTTCAATGCCCGCTGGGGACGCGCTGCACCTTGGATGGTGGGCGGTTTGTGGGCTTTCATGCCCTGTGGTTTGCTGTATTCGGCCCTGATGGTGGCCGCCTTGACCAGTCAGCCATTGGAAGGCGCGGCCACCATGGCCTTGTTTGCCTTGGGTAGCAGCACCAGCTTGTGGGCCGGGCCTTGGCTGTTTTTGCGCATGCAGACATTGGGCGATGGGGCTTGGGGCATGCGCGTGGCGGGCTTGGCCTTGGCCTCCGTGTCAGCCTGGGCCTTGTGGATGGGCCTGGTGCATGACCAAGCGCCGTGGTGCGTTACACCCTGACACCAAAGCGCAGGGCCCTGGGCGTGTTATGCCTGCTGCAGCGTTCAAAATCAGGGTGGTAAGTCCCCGCTGTTTTTGTGATCACCTGCGAAAGACCCCCCATGAAACTGATTCAAACACCCTCGATGGCTTGGGCCCTGATGTCGGCGCTGGCCCTGCCTGTCGCATCCGTGCAGGCCCAAAGTGCAGCCAGTTACAACCATGCCGCCCTGAACCAAGTCCTGCATTTGAGTGCCTCAGCACAGACCGAGGTCCCGCAAGACTGGTTGGTGATCACCCTGACGGTGCAAAAAGAAGGCTTGCAGGCCCCAGCAGTACAAAAACAACTCAACGCCATTCTTTCCTCCGCTTTGGCTGTGGCCACACCCATGGCCAAACCCGGGGCCGTGGAGGTGAAAACAGGCGACATGAATGTGTCTCCGCGCTATGGCCGCGACGGGAAGATGAACGGCTGGGTGGGCTCTGCGCAACTTGTTTTGCAAGGCCGAGATACCGAGCAAATCACCACACTCGCAGCGCGCATGCCAGACTTGACGGTCTCGCAAATAGACTGGCGGTTGAGTTCCGAGCAGAAAACTGCGGCTGAAGCGCGCATCCAGGCTGAAGCGGTGGCGCAGTTTCAGAGCAAAGCCCAATCCCTGACGAAGCAGTTCGGCTTCGCGGATTACACGCTCAAAGAGGTGCGTGTGAGTGCCCAGGAAGCAGGCGAGGGCCTTGTCATGCCGCGCATGGCCATAGCCCAGATGGACGCGCCAGCACCGATGCCGGTGCCAGCGGTGGCGGGCAAGTCACGCGTGGTGGTGAACATTTCGGGCAGCATTGTGCTGCGTTGAGTTGGCAGGCCTGCAGCCTCAAGGGTGGCTGCAGGCTTGGCATCAAGCCGCGCTCATGCCTTTGTTGAACATGTAGACCGCTAGAAACACCAAGAAGAAAGAAAACACCCTTTTCAGTTTCTTCACAGGCAGTCGATGCGCAGATCTGGCGCCGTAAGGTGCCGTCAGAACGCTGAAACAGGCAATGACCACCATGCCAGGCAACCAGATATAGCCAAGTGACCAGGCAGGCAGGTTCTCCAGTTTCATACCGCTGATGACAAAGCCGGTGACATTCGCAAGAGCAATTGGGAATCCCAAAGCAGCGCTTGTGCCAATGGCGTTGTGAATGGCCACGTTGCACCAGGTCATCAAAGGCACACTCACGAAGGCTCCGCCAGCACCGACCAAGCCAGACAACAAGCCGATCAGACCCCCCATGCCTAATTGACCCGCGAAACCCGGCATTTGACGCGATGGCTTGGGTTTCTTATCCAAAAACATTTGAAAGGCAGAAAAAGAGACAAAGAGGCCAAACAAAATGGCCAATGTAGAACCTTTAACGGCCACAAAAATCCAGAGGCTGGCCATGGCGCTTCCGAGCACAATGCCAGGCGCTAAACCTTTCACCAAATCCCAACGTACAGCTCCTAACTTTTGGTGGGTTCTCACGCTGGAGACCGATGTGAACAAAATGGTCGACATGGACGTCACAATGGCCATTTTGATGGACAGGTCCTCTGCTACACCCATGTTGCCGAGTAAAAAACTCAACACTGGAACCATCATCAAGCCACCGCCCAAGCCCAATAAACCTGCCATGAACCCAACAACCGTGCCAGTCAAGGCCAGTTCCAAAAAGATTTGAGCTTCCATGGGGCTTAGGCCAATCCGAGCTTTTGAGCCATGCCAATGCGTTGCAACTTACCGGTTGCACCTTTGGGTATTTCATCCATCAGCAAAACTTTGCGCGGCACTTTGAAATCGGCCAAGCGTGTCGCCGTGTATTCGCGGAGTTCTTTTTCAGTAGCCGTCATGCCCTCGCGCAGAACCACGGCCGCGCCCACTTCCTCGCCCAATTTGTCATGAGGGATACCAAAACAAACCACCTGTGCTACGGCAGGATGGTCCATCAAGACTTCATCGACTTCTCGAGGGCTGATTTTTTCTCCGCCGCGGTTGATGATTTCTTTGAGTCTTCCGGTGATGCTGACATAGCCCTGTGCATCCAAGACGCCTTGATCTCCCGTTCTGAACCATCCATGGGTGAAGGCTTCCGCGTTGGCTTTGTCGTTGTTCTCATAGCCAGGGGTGACGTTGCTGCCGCGGATCACAATTTCACCAGTGCTCCCTACCGGCAATAAATCACCCTCTGCACTCATGATGGCTATTTCGGGGCCTGCTGCCAAGCCGACGGTGCCCGGTTTTCTTTGCCCAGGCGGCAGCGGATTGCAAGCCATTTGGTGAGCCGCTTCGGTCATGCCATAAGCTTCGATCACTGGCGCCTTGAAGGTGGCTTCGAGCTCTGCCAAAACCTGCGGCGGTAACGAAGAGGATGACGAACGTATGAATCGAAGTGGCACCCTGGCGATGATTTCTTTGTTGTTGGCCGATCTGGACAAAATAGCCTGGTGCATGGTGGGCACAGCGGTGTACCAAGTGGGCTTGACTTCGTCGATTTGGCTGAAGAACTTCAAGGCATTGAAGCCACTGGTGCAATAGACTTCTCCGCCTTGAGACAGTGGTGCCAAGATGCCCGCAATCAGGCCATGAATGTGAAAGAGCGGCATGACATTCAAGCCGCGATCAGAATTGCTAAAGCGCGTACTCTGAGCGATGTTTTGCGCTGAAGCGCTGACGTTGCGGTGTGTCAGTGGAACAATTTTGGGGCGCGATGTGGTGCCCGATGTGTGAAGGACCAAGGCCACGTCGTCCGGCAGGGCTTGACCAGGATGCTGCGCCGCTTTTGGCGAGAGGCCGTTCATGTTCAGTGTGAAAGAGCCAGCGCCCATGGTGGGGGTGGGTTCGAGTTCGATGAGTGCGATGCCCATTTTGGCGGCTACTGCCACGGCAGGACTGCTCGAACCTTTTTCAACGACCAAAGCTTTGGCGTTCAAGTCATTCAGGTAAAACTCGAATTCATCGGCACGGTAGCTGGGGTTTAAGGGCGCCGACGTACAGCAGCAGGCCAGGGTTACAAAACTGGCCGCCATTTCTGCACTGTTGGGCAAGACAATGGCCACACGATCGTTTCTGCCAATGCCAAATTGGTTTAATTCTTTTTGTACATAGTTGCTCAATTGACGTAATGCCGAGTAACTCAAGGGCGCACTGTTGGCTGCCGTTAAACAAACAGACTGGTCATGACCAAAAGCCAAAAGATCTATTAGGGTTTTCATGGATGAATGATGAAATATGTAGGTTGAGGGTTTTTTTTACTCGACAAGTTGCCAAGCATTCTATTAGGATACTCCTGAGTTAAATAATTTACCAAGGAGTATATTTTGAAAACCCATCTGTTGATCTTTCTTAAAGTTGCTGCCTTGGTTCTGGGCTGCCTCATGTTTTCGAACACATTTGCGCAGGCCAAATGGGAGCCCACCAAAAGTGTTGAGTTCATCGTGCCAGCAGGCACAGGCGGTGGTGCAGATCAAATGGCACGCTTCCTTCAAGGTGTCATTACCAAGCACAAACTGATGGTCCAACCTTTGGTGGTGGTCAACAAGTCGGGTGGTGCAGGGGCAGAAGGATTTTTGGATGCCAAAGGGGCTCGTCCGGATGGTCACAAAATCATCATCACGCTGTCCAATTTATTCACCACACCTTTGGCAACGGGCGTACCGTTCAACTGGAAGGACCTGACACCTGTGTCCATGCTGGCATTGGACGAGTTTGTACTTTGGGTCAATGCCGAGTCACCCTATAAATCGGTGGGCGAACTTACTAAGGCCATTAAACAAGCTGAATCTGGCAAATTCAAAATGGGTGGAACCGGCTCCAAGCAAGAGGATCAGATCATCACTGTGGCCATTGAAAAAGCCACTGACAAAAAAATGATCTACATCCCTTTCAAGGGCGGTGGTGATGTGGCGGTTCAATTGGTGGGAAAGCACGTGGACACTACGGTGAACAACCCCATTGAAGCGGTGGCCCATTGGAAGGGCGGCACTTTGAGAGCACTGTGTGTGTTTGATTCCCAGGTCATGCCTTATCCCAAAAAAATCACCCCCACACAGTCGTGGAAAGACATTCCCACTTGCAAATCACAAGGCCTCGATGTGGAATATTTGATGTTGCGCGGCATTTTCATGCCGCCCAAGGCCACTCCAGCACAAGTGGCTTATTTCACCGATGTTTTCCAAAAAGTACGCCAACTCCCTGAGTGGAAAGAATTCATGGAGACCGGCGCGTTCAAAGACACCTTCATGAAGGGTCAAGAGTTTCAAGATTGGTTGCTCAAAGCAGAGGTGGAACATTACCGCCTCATGCGTGAAGCAGGCTTCCTGGCCAAATAAAAATCCGGAAGGACCTCATCATGAAATCCGGTTCACACCTGCAAATGCGGTGGATGGAGTTGTTGGTGGCGGCATGCTTTATGGGTGTGAGCTTGTTGGTCATCACAGACAGTATTCGCGTAGGCAAGGCATGGGGCAGTGATGGCCCAGAGCCTGGATACTTCCCTTTTTATATTGGTTGCCTTTTGCTGGGCGGCGCTGCTTGGGTTATTTTGCAAACCTTGTTGAATTGGAAGCAGGACGGTGGCCAAGAAGTATTTGCCGAAAAGCATGAATTCAATTTGATGTTGCTGATGCTCATCCCGTCTGCGGTTTTCACAGTCGCCATCTTCGTGTTGGGAATTTATTTGGCCTCATTGACTTTTGTCGCAGCCTTTATGGTTTGGCAGGGCAAATACAGTTACCTCAAGTCAATTGCAGTTGGCTTAGGTATCAGCTCGGCATTATTTGCTTTGTTTGAAGTTTGGTTCAATTTGCCCTTGCCAAAAGGCTTCATTGAAACTTGGTTGGGTTATTGATCATGGATGAACTTAACAATCTGTTTCATGGCTTTGCCGTTGCGCTGACTCTGCCCAACATTGGCTTCATGCTGATTGGTATTTTTTTGGGCGTGTTGATCGGTGTATTGCCAGGTTTAGGTGGTGCAAATGGTGTGGCCATTTTGTTACCTCTGACATTTGGCATGTCACCCACGTCAGCCATCATCATGCTGTCTTGCATTTACTGGGGTGCATTGTTTGGTGGGGCAATTACTTCCATACTGTTCAACATTCCGGGAGAGCCATGGTCTGTGGCCACCACCTTTGATGGCTATCCCATGGCTCAAAAGGGCAAGGCCGCTCAGGCATTAACCGCCGCATTCACGTCGTCATTTGTGGGGGCCTTGGTGGCTGTTCTCATGGTGACATTTTTGGCACCCTTGGTCGCCAAGTTTGCACTCAACTTTGGACCTCCTGAATTTTTTGCAGTTCAGTTACTGACTTTTGCGAGCTTCATTGGCATGAGCAAAGAGCCTCCTGTCAAAACCATGCTGGCGATGATGTTGGGTTTTGCTTTGGCTGCGGTGGGCTTGGACAGCGTGACCGGCACATTGCGCATGACCTATGGCCAAGAAAGCTTGCTCAAAGGCTTTGACTTTCTGATCGCGGTCATTGGGCTCTTTGGTATCGGTGAAATTTTGCTCACCATGGAAGAAGGTTTAGCGTTCAAAGGACAGAAGGGCCGCATTACCCTCAGAGATGTCCTCGACACTTGGAAGGAACTGCCCAAGTACTGGGCCACTTCCTTGCGTGCATGTTTGATCGGCTGCTGGATGGGCGTGACACCCGGGGGGGCAACACCTGCTTCGTTCATGAGTTACGGCACAGCCAAACGGTTGTCGAAGCGCCCTGAAAATTTTGGTAAGGGCGCCATTGAGGGTGTGATTGCACCCGAAACTGCCGCCCATGCCGCAGGCACCAGCGCTTTGTTGCCCATGCTCACATTGGGAATCCCTGGCTCACCCACGGCGGCCGTTTTGTTGGGCGGACTCTTGATCTGGGGACTTCAACCCGGCCCCTTGTTGTTCACCGAGCAAAAGGATTTTGTTTGGGGTCTGATTGCCTCCATGTACTTGGGCAACATTGTCGGCTTGATTGTCGTGTTGACCACAGTACCTTGGTGGGCGGCCATCTTAAGAATTCCATTTTCGATCATCGCTCCAGTCATTGTGGTGATCTGTGCGGTGGGTGCCTACACGGTTCACAACAGCATGCTCGATGTCGTCTTGATGCTGGTCTTTGGTTTGATGGGCTACGCATTCAAAAAGCTTAAGTACCCGCTGGCACCCTTGGTCTTGGCCTTGGTTCTCGGAGACATGGCCGAAACAAGCTTTAGGCAGTCCATGCTGATATCCAAAGGCAGTTTGGATATATTCGTCAGCACGCCTTTGGCCGGATCTATCACTGGCCTGGCGCTCATCATGCTTTGTTGGCCTCTGCTGGGTTTGATTAAAAAACTCAGTCGAGGCTGAGGCCCTTACCTTTTCTCATCACACTCTGCTCGAGCAAGCGCGTCAAAGCGTAAACCGAGTCGAGTGTTGGGGTGGGCATGTTGCAAATTTTGCCCAGCTCAATCACGCTGCCTAAAAGCGCCTCTAACTCCAAAGCTTTGCCATGCTCAATGTCTTGCAGCATGGACGTTTTGTGGGCACCTACGGCTTGCGCGCCTGCAATCCGTTTGTCGATGCTGATCTTGAATTGAACGCCTAGTTTTTCACCCACGGTTTGGGCTTCCGCCATCATGCGGGCTGCCAAATTGCGGGTGAGGTCAAAATTGCAAATGTCTTCCAGTGTGGCGTGCGTCAAGGCCGACACGGGGTTGAAAGTGAGGTTGCCCCAAAGTTTCACCCACAACTCGCTGCGAATGTCCGTAGACACGGGCGTCTTGAATCCTGCGGCTATCATGGCTTGCGCCAAGGCTGTCACGCGTTCCGATTTTTCGCCACTGGGCTCGCCCAAGGTGAAGCGATTGCCTTCAATGAGTTTGACCACACCAGGCGCGACCAATTCAGCAGCGGGATACACCACGGCGCCAATCACCCGCTCGGGGCCGATGTGTTGCCATTGAGCACCACCTGGGTCAATGGAAGTCAATTGGCGGTTTTGGTACTCGCCCACCAAGTTGTAAAAGTACCACCAAGGAACACCGTTTTGCAGGGTCACAACAGCGGTATGGTCATGGCACAGCCGCCCAATTTGTTCGGCAACCGGGCTCACCTGGTGCGACTTCATGGTCAAAAACACATAGTCGTGAGGCGTTGCTTCATCGATGGTGCAGGCCCTGACATGGGGGGCGTGCAAAGATGTGCCGTCTTCTAGCGTGAGCGTCATGCCATTGGCTTGAATGGCTTTGAGGTTTTCACCGCGCGCAATGAAGGTGACGTGGCAACCGGACAAGGCCAACTTCACCCCGAGGTAACCCCCAATGGCACCTGCACCCACAATGGCAATGTTCAAACTCATGCTGATGCTTTCATGGTGTTGGACAGGGTGCCAATGCCTTCAATGATCACTTCGACAACGGCATCATTTTGCCAAGGCATGGCCCCGATGGATGTCCCGCAAGAAATGATGTCGCCCGGCTCCAAAGTCATGCCCCTTGAGAGTTTGGCGACCAATTCTTGGGGTGAGAAAAACATGTCATTCAGAGGGTAATTTTGGCGCTCTCGTCCGTTGACTTTGGCGGTCACGATAGCTTGGGTGCAATCCAAGTCGGTTTCGATCCAGGGACCGAAAGGGGTAAAGCCATCAAAATTTTTAGCCCGTGTCCATTGCTCAAAGCTGGTGTCTGAGCGCAGTAACTCAATGGCTGTGACGTCGTTCACACAGGTGTAGCCAAAAATATAGTTTGCGGCTTCCTCGAGTGGGATATCGCGTCCGCGTCGACCGATGACGATGCCCAGCTCGGCTTCGTAAACCACCCGTCCCACATCGAGATGGGGCCGAACCACAGCTTGAAGGTGGTGTGAATAGGAGTTGGGCGATTTGAGAAAGTAAAGTGGCTCTGAAGGGGCACTCCAGCCATTTTTTTCTGCAGCCGTTTTGAAGTTGTTCCAAAGCGCCAAAACTTTGGTGGGTTGGCAGGGTGCCAGAATTTCAACGTCCGAAACACGCAAGGTCTCGCCTGTGGGTTGCGGATGGTTAAAAAGAGTACCTTGGAGTGCATGAATGGTGTCTCCCACCAATTGACCCATGCCCACATGGCCTTGGTGTGAATAGCGCAGCCACCTCATGCTGTTTCCTCAATGAATTCAAATGGCGTTAAAGGTGTCTGCAAGTGCCACCGGACCGGCATCCTGAACCGGGGTTCAGGTGGGCAAGGGCAGACTGGCGTTGGGTTCATCTGACGCGAGATGATCACGCTCACCAGACGATGTTCCAAGCCCGGGCTCTAAGAGCATTGGTTCAAGGAAATATAAAGCCCGGCATGCACTGCAGACGAGGCCATTGTAGGGGCTAAACGCGCGTCGCGTGCTGTTACCTGATGAACAAGCGGAAACTCAGCTGCTTGCTGTTTTACAGCAGCTGACCGTCTTGCTCAATGGCCCGATCCAGTTTCCGCAGCAATTGCGCCAGCCGCGTTGGCGCATCGGGCGACAAGTCTGCAGCAAGAGGCGCGCTGTCCTTGTCAGTGGTTGCTGGGGCCTCGGTCTGTTCGAAGGCCAGGTTCAGCGCGGCCAGCACGGCAATGCGGTCACGCGCCTTGATCTTGCCTGCGTCGCGGATTTTGCACATGGCTTCGTCCACCTTGCGCACCGCACCCAGCAAGCGCTCTTCGCCGCCTTCGGGGCAACCCAAAATGTAGCTTTGGCCCATGATCTGGACATCGATTTGCTTGTTGCTCATGCGGAGGCCTCAGGCGAAGCGGGGACTGCGGTGGTGGCCGATGTGGGCAGGCGCTCGATGAGGGCGTCCACACGGGCTCTGGCGGCGGCCAGGCGCGACTTGAGTTGGTCACGCTCCAGACTCAGCGCTTGCACTTGCTGGGTCAGCAAAGCATTGGTGCGTTGGAGCTCTTCGTGGCGCAGCAGCAAGTGATCCACACGCTCGGCGATTTGATCGATGGTGTCGGAATAGGCCATGGCAAACAAGAAAAAGGAAGAACATTATTGTAGGGCGTGACACGTTAGGGCTACAGATTTTGTAGGTTTGCCGACAGCTTTGCGCCTAGAATCAAAGCTGTTGGTGCTCGCGATGCCTGTTCACGGCGCGCAGTTCAACGGGAAGCAGGAGGGACAAGCCATCTCGGCCCAACTAACCTGCGCTGCCCCCGCAACGGTAAGCAGACGGGTTCTCAGTCAAACGAAAACCCAGCTTTCATCTCAAACCACTGGCCGCCCTGAAACAGGCGGCTGGGAAGGTGGTGAAGGTCGCCTCTGCCAGCCCGGATACCGGCCAACAAGGTGACCTGTCATAAGACAGGTTGTAAAGCCCAAGCACTGTCGGGGAAGGCGGTGAGGGCGTTTGGTTCAGGAAATTTTCATGTCTGTTTCTAATTCAAACCGAATGGGGTTGATTGCGGGTTTTTGCGTCTGCTTCTTTGCGCAGGCTCAAACAGGGTCTGCATCGGAGATTTTTGTGACGGGAAACCGCTGGGGTGAGGCCAGAGAATCTGTGCGGGCCGATGCGAATGTTCTTTTGCGGGAAGATATTCAGCGTTCGGGGGCTAATTCTTTGCCTGAACTTTTGACTATGCTGCCAGGAGTTCAGTCGACTTCATTTGGCGGCAGTAGTGTATATGTTCGCGGAGCGGAGTCTCGAATGACATCGCTCTATATCGATGGAGTTCGTATCGAATCACACGATTCAATGAGCATGGGTGGCGCTCCGTGGGAACTTCTGCCTCTGGACATGATTGAACGTGTGGAAGTCATCAAGGGGCCCATGAGTGCTTTGTATGGTTCAGACGCAATGAGCGGGGCTATACAAATCATCACAAAGCCGGGTAGTCAGGCTGCACACAAGATGGTTTCTTTGGGGCTGGGAACTCAAGGGACTCATCAAGCGGTAGCCGGTTTGAGTGGCAGATACGAAAGACTGTCTTACGCCTTGAGAGTTGGAAAAAAGGACAGTGATGGCTATAACACCCGTCCTGATTTGGTTCACTCACCTGATCGTGAGGGCTGGACGGACCAGTTTGCTACGGGTTCCTTGATGTGGCGGGTTCTTCCAGATCAACAAGTGGAGCTGATCACAGTGGGTGCAGATCGTGACCAACGCGTAGCCCCTTATTCGGATGGTATTGACGGCAGAAAACAATCCAAATTGCAAGCGACATCTTTGAGGTGGCAAGGTCAGTGGAATGACAAACAGTCCAGCAAAATTCAATGGACGCAAGGGCGCAACGCCAGCAAGTCTGATGCGCCTAATCCAGAGGACTCCCCAAATGACTACTTCACAGAGACGGAGTCAGTCATCTTGCAGCATCAAATGGTTTTGCCTTTAGGGCAGATAACAGGTTTGGCTGAACGCAAGTCTGACAAGTTTGAAGCCATGCCAACTGTCTATGACCCCAAAGTTGCGGGAAGTCGTTCACAAAATGCGATGGGCATTGGATATGAGTTGCGCAAGGGCGCTCACCACTTTCGCGTGAATGCGCGCGATGACAAGTACGATGCTTTTGGCTCCAAGAGCACTTACTCTGCTGGCTACGCATGGGACTTTGCGCATGATTTGTCTTTGATGACATCTCAATCCACAGGTTTTCGCGCACCGTCACTCGAGCAAGTGTTTGGTCCTTACGGTGCCACCAGTTTGAAACCCGAATCAGTGACTTCACGAGAAGTGGCACTGGAGCAAAGAGGAGCCATTGTCCGTTGGCGAGCAACCCTTTACGACAGCCAGGTCACCAATTTGATCTCTTCGTCTCAGACGTTGATGACTTGCTCGGCCGGGTTCTTTTGCTACTACAACGTTGGTAAAGCCAGCATGCAAGGTATGAGCCTGAGCGCTGGAACCCAACTGGCAGGTCTGCAAATGGATGCCAGCTACGATTATCTGGATGCCCGTGATGAGATCAAAGATAAGCAGTTGAATCTTCGTGCGAAGCACCAAGCGCGTCTTGCTGTGAGTAAAACGATGGGTGATGCACGTTTGGGTGCTCAACTGTTGGCCGTTGGGCGCAGATTTGATGATGCGTCAAACTCCAAAGAGCTTCCGGGGTACAGTGTTTTGAATCTGTCACTCCAAAAGCAGTTGACTTCTCGATGGTCTTGGTTGTTGAAGATCAACAACCTCACCGACAAGGTTTATCAGCAAATGGGTTGCACACCGGGTCAATGTCATTTTGTGGCGCCAGGAAGAAGTGCTTTCACATCGTTGACTTGGACAAGCAAGGACTGAACCTTGGTCAATTTGTCAGTTTTACCCCAACGCATTGTCTGCCTCACCGAAGAGGCAACGGAGTGGCTTTACTTGCTGGGGGAGGAGCATCGCATTGTGGGCATCTCGGGCTACACGGTTCGACCGCGCCGGGCCCGCGAAGAAAAGCCCAAGGTCAGTGCATTTTTGACCGCCAAGATCGACAAGATTCTGGCGCTCAAGCCTGATTGTGTTTTTGGGTTTTCTGACCTGCAGGCCGACATTGCTTCTTTGCTGATCAAGGCCGGTGTGCAGGTCACCATCTTCAATCAGCGCAGCGTTGACGAGATTTTTGGCATGCTCTACCAGGTGGCCGCGATGGTGGGGCAGGCCGATCAGGGCTTGGCCCAGTTGTCGCGCATGCGTGCTGAGCTGGACGCCATCGCCCAAAAGGCGGCGGGTTTCAAGCGCAGGCCTCGGGTGTATTTTGAGGAATGGGACGAGCCCCATATGAGCACCATCCGCTGGGTGTCCGAGTTGATGGGCATTGCGGGAGGGGACGACATTTTTCCGGAGTTGGCGCTGCAACCTATGGGGCGCGATCGGATCATCGCCAGCGGCCAAACGATCGTTGAGCGCGCGCCTGATATCGTTATGGGCTCTTTGTGCGGCAAGAAGTTTCGCCCTGAAAAAGTCGCGGCCAGGCCCGGTTGGCAAGACGTGCCAGCAGTTCGTACTGGGCAGATTTTTGAAATCAAATCGTCTGACATTTTGCAGCCTGGGCCTGCGGCGCTCACCGATGGCGTTGCGCAGCTTCACCGTATTTTCAGTCAATGGGAAGCGCTGCATGGCTGAGCGTTTGTCGTCAAACCAGCATGTCGTGAGCCGATCATGCGACAGGACTTCAGCTTTCGCAGGAATGACGGCATTTTGTTTTTGGGGGGCGTTGGCCTGTATCTTTGTAATCGGAATACTGCAGTCCGCACAAGCCGTCACCGTGCTCGATGACCGCCAGCAAAAGGTGCGCGTCCCTCAAGCCCCGCAGCGCATCGTGAGTTTGCTGCCGTCCCTCACCGAAACCGTCTGTGCCTTGAATCAATGCCACAAACTCGTGGGTCTGGACCGTTATTCCAACTGGCCCGAGTCGGTCAAGTCGGTGCCGCGCGTGGGCGGCGGGCTGGACCCGAACATCGAGAGCATCGTTGCGCTCAAACCCGACTTGGTGTTGGCGGCAGGTTCGACCCGGGGCGCGGACCGTTTGCAGGCACTGGGCCTGAATGTGCTGCGCCTGGAGCCGCGCAACCACGCCGACGCGCTGCGTGTGTGGCGCACCGTAGCGCAGGCGCTGCATGTGTCTGCGGCCGACAGTGACCGGGTTTGGCAAGGCATTCAGGCGGGCGTGCAGGCGGCGGTGCAGTCGCTCAGCCCTGCTGCGCGGCAGCAGCGTGTTTACTTCGAGGTGAGTCCTGCGCCCTATGGTGCAAGTGAATCGTCTTTCATGGGCGAGACGCTCAGCCGCATGGGTGTGGCCAACATCTTGCCTTCTTCCATGGGGCCGTTTCCGCAGGTCAATCCCGAGTGGGTGGTGCAGGCCAGGCCCGACGTGATCATGGCCGGCGACAGCAGCCGCGCCAGCCTGCTGCAGCGCCCGGGTTGGAGCCGCTTGCGGGCCATGCAGGGCCAGCGCTTGTGCGTGTTCAAGCCTGACGAATCGGACATGCTGGTGCGCGCTGGCCCGCGCATGGCCGAAGGCGCGCAGCTGATGGCCGATTGTTTGAACCGCGCTGCAGCCCAAGTTGACACGGGAGCGCAGCGGTGAACACCCACACCCACCCAATGCGCTGGGCGTTGATGCTTTTGGCATGGGGCCTGGCCGTGGTGGTGCTGGGCACGGCCGCTGGCAGTCAGGGCTGGCAGGCCTGGTGGTCGGCAGGGGGTGATGCGGTGTCGCGCCAGATCGTGTGGGACATCCGTTTGCCGCGCAGTTTGGGCGCCTGGCTCGGTGGTGCTTTGCTGGGCCTGGCCGGGGCGGTCGCACAAGGTCTGTTTCGCAACCCGCTGGCCGATCCGTATTTGCTGGGCAGTGCCTCGGGCGCGTCGCTCGGGGTGGGTGTTTATTTGAGCTTATGGGGGGGCAGCGCCTGGGCCATGAGCGCTTGGTTGGGCTTGGGCCTGACGGGTGCGGCTTTTGTGGGGGCGGTGCTGGCGGTGGTGCTCACCTTGCTGTTGGCGCGTGGCGTGCAGCAAACGCTGCGCCTGCTGTTGGCAGGGGTGGTGGTGGGTGTGGTGCTGGGGGCGGTCACGTCCTTGATTTCGCTGCTGCAGCCGCAGGTGTTGCAGGCCATGCAGGGCTTCATGCTGGGCTCAACGGCTTTTGTGAGTTGGAGCGCCTGCGCCACGATGGCGGTGGTGCTGGCCTTTTGTTTGGCCTTGGCCGGGGTTTTTGCCCGTGTGCTGGATGCGCTCAGTTTGGGTGAAGCCACCGCGCAAAGCCTGGGGGTGCCGCTGCGGCAGGCGCGTATGGCGCTGGTGGGCGTGATTTCGCTGGCCACGGGGGCGGCTGTGGCGCACATAGGTTTGGTGGCTTTTGTGGGCTTGGCCGCGCCGCATTTGGTGCGCTCGCTGGTTCGCTGCACGCACGCATGGCGCTTGCTTTTGTCGGCCCTCGTCGGCGGGGCCTTGCTGGTGTTGGCCGATGTGGTGGCCCGCGTGTTGTTGGCGCCCCAAGAGCTGCCGGTGGGCGTGCTCACGGCGGTGCTGGGCGGGGGCTATTTGCTCTGGCGCGTTTACCGCGATGCGGATACGGGAGCGCGCTCATGAGCGCCGCGCTGCAAACCCGTCAATTGAGCGCCGAGTTGGGTGGCAGCAGGGTCCTGCGAGGCATTGACCTGCAGATTGCGGCGGGCCGCTGGACTTGTGTGGTGGGCCCCAACGGCGCGGGTAAATCGAGTTTGCTCAAAGCGCTGGCGGGCTTGCTGCCGCACAGCGGGCAAGTGCTTTGGCATGGGCAGCCGCTGGATTCGCTCACACGCCAGCAAAAGGCGATGCAACTGTCATGGCTGGGGCAGGGCGAAGCGAGCACCTTGGACCTGCGCGTTTGGGACGTGGCCATGTTGGGCCGCATGCCTCACCAAAGCTGGCTGGCTGCGCCATCGGCGCAAGACGTGCAGATGGTGGAGGCTGCACTCAAGGCCACGCAGGCCTGGGACTGGCGAGAGCGCACCTTGGGTGAATTGTCGGGCGGTGAGCGCCAACGCGTGTTGCTGGCCCGCGCCATGGCGGGCAACGCGCCCACCCTGCTGATGGACGAGCCCCTGGCCAACCTCGACCCGCCCCACCAAGTGGACTGGTTGGAGCAGGTGCACTGCCTTTTGGCGCAGGGCACCACGGTGGTCAGCGTGCTGCATGAAATCGGCATGGCACTGCAAGCCGACGACATCGTCGTCATGCGCGAAGGCCAAGTGGTGCACCACGGCCCAGGTGGCAATGCGGCCACGCAAGCCGCCATCGAGGCAGTCTTTGATCAGCGCATTCGCATCCGCGCCCTCGACGGGCAGTGGGTGGTGCTTCCGCGGCTTGGCGAGGGGATCGGCAGCATCGATTAAGCTGTGATTTTTGCAGCTGCCAACACACCACAGGGGAATTGCCGTGAGCCTCATCATGAAACAAGCCATCACTGGTCCCGCAGCCTGGAAGGGTGCGGACATGGCGGGCGACAATTCGTGGCTGCATCACCTCAGCGCACCTGTGCTGGCGATACTTGACGCGGCCCTTGCCCACGTTCTAGCCAGAGGCTTGCAGTTTCCGAACTTTGGCAAAGAAGACTTTCCAATTGGCGAATGGGCGCACGAGTTGAAGGTGCACAGCGAGGAGCTGGAAAACGGCCGGGGATTTTTGGTCTTGCGCGGATTGCCGGTCGAGCGCTACAGCGAAGCGCAGATCCAGATTCTTTATTACGGCATTGGCCTGCACATGGGTGTGCCCGTTCGGCAAAACCCCAAGGGCGACCTGCTGGGCCTGGTGATGAACGTGGGCGATGTGACCAAGAAAACCACCCGCGTCTACGAGACCAACCTGTACCTGCCCTACCACTCAGACCCGTCAGACGTGGTGGGTCTGCTGTGCATCCGCAAGGCCAAGCTGGGCGGTTTGAGTTCATTGGTCAGTGTGGCTGCGATCTACAACGAGATTCTGCAAAAACACCCTGAGTACCTGGGCCTGTATTACCGCACTTGGTATTTCTCGCACTTGTGTGAAGACCAACCCAGCCTGTCGCCCATCTTCAGCCACCACCACGGCAAGCTCAGCTGCCGTTACTTGCGCCAGTACATCGAACTCGGTCACGAAATCCGCAACCTGCCGCTGTCCAAGGTTGAAATCGAAGCCCTGGACTTGTTTGACGAGATCATGCACCGCGAAGATTTTCGGCTGAGCATGATGCTCGAGCCCGGTGACCTGCAGTTTGCCAACAACTATGCCGTGCTGCACTCGCGCAATGAATTTGAAGACCACGGCGTGCATGAACTCAACCGCAAGATGCTGCGCCTGTGGGTCAAGATGCCCAATGCACGCACTTTGGCCCCCGAGTTTCCGGGGCGCAACGGTTTCCCGGCGCCTGTTTCTGTAGCCTGAGCGGCTCAGGCAGCAGTCAGAGCGCTGACTTGCTCGCGGACACGGCCCTTTTGGGCGTTGTTTTGACCGTTTGGCGTGCGTCCAAAAACAAGAGCGTGTCCACATAGCCCATGAAGCGGTTGAGGTAGTCGGGCGAGAGGTCGCGCATCAGGCCCAGCGAGCGCAGCACCAGCATGTGGGAGTTGATGGGCCCGGCGTTTTGCGGCGCCTGGGCGATGGCTTGGTTGACCTGCTTTTGCACGCTGATCTTGCCCAACTGTTGGCGGAACTGCGCCACGCGCGGGTTGTCCATGCGGCCATGGCCGCTCGGGCTCAGGGGGCGTTTGTCCGTGGGGGCTTCCAAGTCTTGCAGCAGTGCCGACAAGGGTGATGGTGTGCGGCCGATGGGCGAGGTGTGTCCCTTGTTTTGCGCTGCCAGCCTCGCCCGCAGCTGAGACACAGACATGTGCAGCTTGGCTTGCAGCAGTGCTTGTGCTGGCCCTGTCTGTGCGCGCGTGCGTTCGGCCAACACTTGGATGTAGTGCCACCCCACGGGGTCCAGTTGGGCAGCCTCAGCGGCCAAATTCGCCAACTCGGCCCCTTTGACCGTCAACAGGTTCATCCCATCGGCTGGCGGTTGCAGCGCTTCGGGTGGGCAGGGCCTGGTGTCGGTCATGGCGCAGTGCGTGGTGCCGTGTGTGGGGCCGTGTGTGGGGCCGTACCGGGTATCTGGCGCGCAGCCTTTGCTGCTGGGGCCGCTGCGGCTGTGTTGCTGGCCTTGGGCACAGGGGCCATTTCCACGCGGCGGTTTTGTGCGCGGGCTTGTTCGCTGGTGTTGGGCACCAGGGCTTGTTCCTGGCCAAAGGCTGCGGCAAACAGCATGGACGCGGGCATGCCTTCTTCGATCAGGGTGCGCGTGACGGTCAGGGCCCGCTGGGCCGAGAGTTCCCAGTTGTCTGCGAATTCGCGGTTGCGGCTGGTGACCGCCTTGTCGTCGGTGAAGCCGCTGACCATGAGCATCTCGTCGCGCGTTTGCAGGTAGCTGCGCAGCGGCAGCACCAGGCTTTTGAGCAGTTGGCGCCCTTCGGGCTCGAGTTGATCGGAGTTGAGTTTGAACAGCAATTTGCCGCTGATGCCGATGCGGCCGTTTTTCAGGGTGATGCGGCCACTGGCCAGCGGGATGGCCAGTGCGTTTTCGAGCGAGAGGCGTTTTTGTTCTTCGATCTGGCGCTTTTGCACCTCCACCTCCAGCTGCGAGGCCATGTCCAGTTGCGCGGCCATGACACCCACCAAGAGCAGAACAAAGGCGCCCAACAGGCCGGTCATCAGGTCGGCAAACGAGATCCAGGCGGGCGAGGTGGATTCGATGTCGCCGTCATGTTCCAGCATCAGACCTCTCCCTCTGTGCTCTGCTGGCTGCGGCGTTGCAGGGCGTCGAGCACGTCTTTTTGGCTACCGATGCTCAGGTCAATGATCTCGCGGGCCTGTGCCACGTAATAGGCCAGTTGCTCATCGCTGCGAGTCATCGATTTGCCCAGCGCCTGCTCGATGCGCTGCAATTGGGTCATGAGTTGCTCGTTGGTCTGGCTGAAGGCGCGAACGGCAAAGCCCAGGCTCTCGCCCAGGCTGGCCACGTCCACCGCGCTGGCGGTGACCTGCGCTGCAATGTCGCCCAGCTTGCCGGTTTCCAGTGCAACGTGTTGTTGGAACTGCTCGCTGGTTTGCGCCAGAGAGGCTTGGCTGCTGACCAGCAGGGCGTCGATCACGCCGCGCTGCTCGGTCGACGCGTGGTTGATCGCGTCCAGCAAGGTGCTGAGCGTGCCCAGAATGCGGGTGCGCTCTTCCAGCAAATCGTTGTCGCGGGCCACGCTCGCCGAGATTTCCTGGCGCAACTGGCCAATGACTTCGGCCGCGGCTTTGGGCGCTTCGGAGGCGGTTTCGATCAGGCGGGAGATGGGCGCTTCCAAGGCGGTGCCCAGGGTGCTCAGGTGGGCCGTGACGGTGGTTTGCAGCTCGGTCAGGCGGGCCACAGCGGCTTGTCCGCGTGCGTCTTCGGCTTGGCGCAGGGCAGACAGTTCCTCGCGCAGCAGGGCCGAGAGTTCTTCGGCGCGCTGGCTGTGCTGCGTGGTCCACTGCGCTTCGGCGGCGATGCGCGTTTGCACCAGCGCCTCGCTGCTGGCCAGCAAGCGGGTGATCTCGGCCAGGGTTTGCGTGGCCTGGGTTTGGCTGTGGCTGCTCATGTCTTGTGCCGTACGGGCCAGGGTGTCGCAAATGGCCTGTTGTTGGGCCAGGGTCTGTGTTCCCTCGGTTTGCCACTGCTGCTGCAGCCCATCGGCCATGCTGTGCAGCGCGGTTTGCCAGCTGGCCAGGCGCTGCTGGTCGGCAGTGCTTTGCAGGGCGTGTTGTTCTGTTTGGGCCTGGCCCACTTGCGCGACCAAGGCCTGGGCGCTGCGCTCGAAGTTCTGGCCAAAGGCCTCCAGCGTCTGGCCCACGCGCTCGCTCATGCGGGTGCTGCTTTGTTCTTGAAGGCTCAGCGTTTGGGCACTGGTGCGCGCCAGCGTAGCGGCGGTGGCTGTCAGTTGCGTGTGCACCTCGCCCAGTTGCAGTTGGGTGTTGTGCAGCAAGCGGTCGTTCAGGCTTTGGGCCTGTTCAGCCAGTTGCACCATGGTGGCTTGCACCACGGGGCGAATGCCATCGCTGGCCAGTTGCAGACTTTGGCTCAGGCTGGTGCGCAGCGACTGGTCCACCGACTGTGCCAAGCCCGTGTAGGCGCTGTGCACTTCACGCTGCACCATTTGCTGAAAGCTGTGCTGGCTGGCCAGCAGTTGGGTGTGGGTCTGCTCGCTGCTGCTGGCCATCTGGCTCATCAGGGCCTGCAGTTGCTGCAGCACTTGCGGCAGGGCCAGTGCTTGCTGCTGCAAGGCCAGGTAGCTGGCTTGCCGTTGGTGCGCGAGCGAAAAACGCTGCAACTGGGTGTGGGCCAGGGTGTCGAGCTGATGTGAAGACAGAGCGCGTTCACGGCGGGCCAGGCTGCTCATCAGGCCCAGCATGGCCGAGGTGGCCACACCCGCGACCGAGGTGCCAAAGGCCAGGCCCAGGCCTTTGATGGGTTCGGAAAAAGCGGCCCGCACCCCCGCAATGGAATTGGAGCCTTCCAGCGCGAACACCGCTCCGTTGAGCGTGACCACCATGCCCAAAAAAGTGCCCAGCATGCCCAGCATGACCAGCAGGCCCACCAGGTAAGGGGTGAAGGCCGGGCCAGGCAAGGCCACACGCTCGCCTTGCACCCGCTGGCGCACCGGGTTTTGCAAGGCCGCAGGCAACGTGACCAGCCAGTCGCTCAGTTGCGCCAAATCGGCAGGGACTTGGTTCAGGCCTTGGTTGAGATCGTTCGTGGTGGCGCGGTATTGGTGCAGCTCCCAAGCGCCAAAGCCATAAACGGCACCGATGAGCAGCGTCATGACCAGCACCAAAAAGTGGCTGCTCGCCACGGCAGCGGTCACCCAAATCAGGGCCAAGGCGCCCAGGCCAAAGGCCATCAAAAAAGAATAACGTTTCATTGTTTTTGTTCGGCGAAAGAGGTGAGGGCTTCGAGCAAACCGAGGGCGGGCTGCAGCCGTGTGTCGAGTTCGGCCAGCAAGGTTTGGCGAAAGGTTTGGTGCAGTGGCGACAGCCAGCGGGCGGGATCTTCGGGAGCCTGAAGATGTGCTTTGAGGGCTTTCACAAAACGCTTTTCCAGCTGCTTGTTCACTTTGGCCAGCAGTGCGGCTTCGCGCTCGCTCAGGATACTTTCAAAAGCGGCATCGAGAGCGGCCAATTGCGACCCTGCTGCGTTGCGTTTGCTCAGCTGCAGGCGCAATTGGGCGCGCAAGTTGCGTACGGTGCTTTCCATTTGTCGTTGGTGCGCTGAGAGAAATTTCCGGTAGGGCTCAAACGCGGTTTTGAGATCGGGCGGATCGGCCAACTCGGGCGGCGGCATGTCGATGCGCGCCAGCCCCGAGCCCGCTGGCGCCCCATACAGTACCGACGCCGCAAGCTGGGTTCGAGTTTTTTCCACATGCGAGGCCAAGGCCTGCGGCGAGATCGATGCGGCGCGTTGCGTGGGAGCAAGGCTGGGCGCGGTGGTCGCTTCGTTTTCCAGCAGGCCGTGCAAGGCAATGGCCTGCCGAAAATTGAGCCAGTCGCCCAAGGTTTGCCCCACACCTTTCCCGGACGGGGTGGCGTCGAAAAGTGCGTTTTCGGTCAGAAAACGCACATGGCTGGAGTTGTTGAGGTGTGCACGCGGCAGCGCTCGCGTCATGTGTGCTTGTGGGTGTTGGGGCAAAAAAGAAGAGCGTGTGTGCTCTGAAGGCGACGGGCGTCAAACGCTGACGTCAGTGACTGTCCGGCAGGACAGTGGGGGGCAAATTTTACCCGTTGCGGCGCTGTAAATTTTCGCCTTAATCTGCGTATTTAAAAATTCACAAGGTGACGCTGGCTGCTCACGGGGTTTTGGGCTTGTAATCACAGAACGCCGTCACTGCACAAGAGCCGCAAAGTGGTTTGCGCGCTTGGCACACATAACGCCCATGCAGAATCAGCCAGTGGTGTGCATCCACCAAATACTTGGCGGGAATGCGTTTGAGCAACTTGAGCTCTACCGCCAAAGGTGTTTTGCCCGGGGCCAGGCCCGTGCGGTTGCCCATGCGAAAAATGTGCGTGTCCACCGCCATGGTGGGCTCACCAAAAGCGGAATTGAGGACCACATTGGCGGTTTTGCGACCCACCCCGGGCAGGGCTTCCAGCGCTTCACGCGAGCGGGGCACTTGGCCGCCGTGTTGTTCCACCAAAATTCGGCAAGTCTCCATCAGGTGTTTGGCTTTGCTGCGGTACAGGCCAATGGTCTTGATGTGGTTCTCCAGTCCTTCAAGGCCCAGCGCCAGGATCTTTTGAGGCGTGTCTGCCACGGGGAACAGGCGGCGCGTGGCCTTGTTCACGCCCACATCGGTGGCTTGGGCCGACAGCAGTACAGCGGCCAGCAACTCGAACACACTGGTGTATTCCAGCTCGGTCACGGGCATGGGGTTGGCGGCTTGCAAGGTGGCAAAAAAAGATTCGATCTGTGCGGGTTTCATGGGGTATCCAGATGTTGGCAAAATGTCGGCCAAGACAACACGGGAAGATACACCATGCCTTTGCAATTCGCCGACCGCCTGAACAACGTCGAAACCTCTGCCATCCGGGAGCTGTTTAAGCTCTTAGGCAAGCCCGGCATCATCAGCTTTGCGGGAGGCTTTCCAGACAGCGCCATGTTTGACGTGGACGGCATCCGCGAAGCCAGCAACGCGGCGCTGAGCCAAGACCCCGGCGCAGCCCTGCAATATGGCGCGACCGAAGGCTTTGGCCCGCTGCGCGAGCAACTGGCCGACTTCATGGGCCAAAAGGGCGCCCAAGACGTGACTGCCAATCAGCTGATCGTGACCACCGGCAGCCAGCAGGCGCTGGATTTGATCGGCAAGACCATGATCAGCCCCGGCGACAAGGTGATCGTGGAGGGCCCAACCTTTTTGGCCACCATCCAGTGCTTTCGCCTTTACGGCGCCGAGCTCATCAGCGCCCCGGTGGACGGCCACGGCGTTAAGACTGATGAGCTGGAGAAGCTGATCGCAGAGCACAAGCCCAAATTTGTTTATTTGATCCCTACTTTTGGTAACCCCAGTGGTGCCTTGCTCAGCGCCGAGCGCCGCAAGCAGGTGCTGGAGATGGCGGTCAAACACCAAACCTTGATCGTCGAAGACGACCCTTATGGCGATTTGTACTTTGGTGAAACGCCCCCGCCCAGCCTTCTGGCCATGAGTGCATCCGTACCCGGCAGCCGCGAGCTGCTGGTGCATTGTGGTTCTCTGTCCAAAGTGTTGTCGCCCGGCTTGCGTGTGGGCTGGATGATCGCACCCGCCGAATTGCTGGCCCGCGCGACCATGTGCAAACAGTTCAGCGATGCGCACACCAGCACCTTTGCCCAAGCCACGGCTGCCCAATATCTGAAAGCCGGTCGCATGCCTGCAACGCTGGACAAAGTGCGCGCTGTGTACGCCCAGCGCGCCCAAACCATGGGCGCCGCTTTGCGCCGCGAATTGGGCGATACGGTCGAGTTTGTGCAGCCGCAAGGCGGTTTGTTCGTGTGGGCACGCCTCACGGGTGCGGGCGGCAAGGTGAACGACGGCAATGTGTTTGCCAAACGAGCCATCGAACAGGGCGTAGCCTTTGTGCCGGGCACACCGTTCTTCTGCGCCAACCCGGACCAAGCCACCTTCCGCCTGAGCTTTGCCACCGTGGGCGAAGACAAGATCCTCGAAGGCATTTCGCGCCTGGCCAAAGCCTTGTAAGTCATGGCCGCCAGTACCGAACTGTGCATCGACGTCAACGGCACCGAGGTCTGGATGCAAGGGCTGGGCAATGGGGGTGATGAGGTCGTGCTGATGCTGCACGGCTGGCCTGACACCCGTGCCCTGTGGGACGGCACCGTCGCAGCCCTGCAAGACCGCGCCACCTGCGCCCGACTGACACTGCCCGGCTTTGAAGCTGGCCCTGCTGCAACCAGCTTGGACGACATGTGCCAGCTCTTGCGTCAGATCGTCGATCGCATCAGCCCCGACCAGCCCGTGACCTTGATGCTGCACGACTGGGGCTGCATTTTTGGCTACGAATTTGCCATGCGCCACCCGCAGCGCGTGGCCCGTGTGGTGGCGGTGGACGTGGGTGACCACAACTCAGGTGCGCTGCTGCGCGAATGGGGTTGGAGGGAAAAGCTGTCCGTCATGGGCTACCAGCTTTGGTTGGCGCTGGCCTGGAAGCTGGGTGGCAACCTGGGCACCCGCATGACCCGCGCCATGGCCCGCTGGCTGCGCTGCCCCACCGATGCGGCCCGCATCACCCACAGCATGAACTACCCTTACGCCATGAGGTGGTTTGGCACGGCGGGTGGCTTCAAACAGGCGGCGCAGATCCGGTTGCCCGTGCCGCTGCTGTTTGTTTACGGCGAGCGCAAACCCTTCATGTTCCATTCGGCCAAATGGCTGGCGCAAGTGGCCAGCGCATCTGGCAGCGCGGTGCACGGATTGCCTTGCGGGCATTGGGTCATGATTTCAAAGCCCGAAGCTTTTCACGCGTGTGTGATCTCTTGGCTCTGGGGCGAGGGCTGAGGGACAATATGCGACCCGAAGACCTGGTCAAACTCGTCAACACGCCCATGCCCTATGGCAAACACAAAGGCATGTTGATCGCCGATTTGCCCGGCAACTACCTCAACTGGTTTGCGCGTGAGGGATTTCCGAAGGGTGAAATTGGGCAATTGTTGCAGCTCATGCAAGAGATCGACCACAACGGCTTGAGCGACCTGCTCAAGCCTCTGCGCCAAGGCCGTATCAAGGTCTGACAACTTCCAGCAGCCGGTCCAATCCACCCGCATCGATGGCCACCATGGCCTGTTCGCGCACCTTGGGCTTGGCATGGTAGGCCACCGATAAACCTGCAACGCCCATCATGGGCAGGTCGTTGGCGCCGTCGCCCATGGCGATGGCCTGGCTGGGCGAAATGCCCATCTTTTGGCAGGTTTCTAACAGTGTCTTGCGCTTTTCTTCGCCGTCGCAAATGTCGCCCCAAGGCTGGTCCACCATGCGGCCGGTCAGCACGCCATCATTCACTTCCAGCACATTCGAGCGCGTCCAGTCAATGCCCAGCCGGTCGCGCACAGGGTCGGTGAAAAACGTGAAGCCACCCGAGACCAACAACACCTTCATGCCCGCCGACTTGCACGCCTTCACCAGCTCATCTGCACCGGGGTTCAGGCGTAAGCGCTCGCTGAGCACTTGCTGCATGTGACCCACCGTCACGCCTTGCAGCAGGGCCACGCGCTGGCGCAGGCTCTCTTTGTAATCGGTGATCTCGCCGCGCATGGCCGCTTCGGTGATGGCCGCCACTTCGGCCTTGCGGCCCGCGGCATCGGCGATCTCGTCCACGCACTCGATGTTGATCAAGGTGGAATCCATGTCAAAAGCGATCAACTTGAACTGTGACAGCGAAAGCGCCGCGGTCAAGCCTCGTACGGTCAGGCCAGGGGCAAATTCGTGGGCGTTGGGCATGGGAGAAAAAGGCGAATTGAGGGGGCAAACGTGGGGCCGTGCAGTCTAGCACGGGTGTTGTGCGTCCTTCTCCTTTAACAGCAGGTGCGCCAGTCCTGATTTGGCTGGCTTGGCGGGCATCCCACAAGGTCTGAGCCGCGTGATTAAAGGCGCTGGAAAAATAAATTTATAAGTTTATTAATCGATAAAAACTTCATTAAATAGTACACCTTTTGGCTAGTTTACATAAATGCCACTTGAAGCATCATTGCGACATGGAGTTTCAGATCAATTTGCAGCTCTAAGTTTCTGAATTCATACAAGTTTTTGAGGAAGTCACCATGAAAATAGCTAAATCTCAAGATTCCACGGGGTGGGGGTGGGGTCGCCAATTGGGCCAAGCTTTCCTCTGTGGTCTGGTCTTGGCTTGCTCGGTCCAAAACACCTTCGCTCAAACCACCACCCAGGTCAACATTGACTCGTTCGGTGAGCCTTACACAACGGCACTAGCCGCCCCTACCACCCAAACCCGGGTCTTTGTTTACCGCAGCAGCCAAGTGCCCAACGCTTCGCCCGTCAACATCTACCTCAACGGCCAATACCACGCTTCCTTGTTGCGTGGGGGGTTCACGGAGTTTTGCGCCGCGCCAGGTGCCGTGAACATCAAAGCCGCCCTGGACGACGCCTCACGCCTGCATGCCAGCAAGCAGGACCCCGGACAGCGCTTGCAACTCAAGGCCGGTCAAACCCTGTTCCTCAAGGTTGACGAGAGCACACCGCCTGCGTTGTCGATCACCAGCGGCACCGAGGCCCAAACCAAGCCTGAAATGATGGAGACACGCCGCCAGATCCACACGATTTCACGCG
Organism: Comamonadaceae bacterium; assembly: GCA_027486495.1. GTDB lineage: Bacteria > Pseudomonadota > Gammaproteobacteria > Burkholderiales > Burkholderiaceae_C > Limnohabitans_A. The sequence continues at coordinate 33,636 of JAIXOZ010000060.1, forward strand.
CCAAAGCCGCCCTGAACTGCGCCGAACCCGCCGCTGTTGCGGCCAAACCCGAGCAAAAACCTGCGGTGCCGCGTGAATACGCCCTCGAAACCGATGCTTTGTTTGAGTTTGGCAAAGCCGAAATCCGCGCCTCGGGCTACAACGCCATCGAAGCGCTGGTGCAAAGACTGCGCCAAGACTTCTCTTCGGTGGAACGCATCCGGGTGGTCGGCTACACCGACCCTATCGGTTCGCCGGCCTTTAATAAAAAGCTTTCACAAGATCGCGCTGACGTGGTGGCCCGCCAAATCGCCTCACGCGGTATCCCTCTTGAGCGTGTCATCGAAGCCGAAGGTAGAGGCCCCATTGAGTTGGTCAAAACTGGCTGTGGCAACACCCCTACACCTGTTAACAAACTCTGCCATGCGCCTAACCGCCGCGTCATGGTTGTCATCACCGGCGCACGCCGCTGAGCCTTCGCCCATCAACCACCCTTTTTTTTGAGTGCCCAACATCATGAGCAAAACATACAAAATCAAAGTCAACCAAGGTGCAGACTCGGCCAAGTTCGTTGACATCCCCCAAGTCGGCACCTCGGGCAAAGCCCTCACGGTCAAGGCCGTGCCGGGCGGCAAATACCAACTGATGGACGCCAGCACCGGCTTCGCCCCCGAAAACATCCGAGCCACCCGCTTGGGCAAAGACCTGCAAGTCTTTTTCGAAGGGCGCGGCCAGGCAGATTTGGTCATTGAAGACTATTACGAAGTCACCCCCGAAGGCTTCAATGGTTTGATTGGCGAATCCGAATCGGGTCGCTTTTACGAATACATCCCTGAATCGGCCGTGAGCAATACAGCCGTTCCGCTGCTGGCCGATGGCTCCACTCAAGTGGGCATGGCCCTGGGGGGTGCAGAAATCAACGCCTCCGGCGCTGCCGTAGGCGCATTGGTCGCTGCCGCTGGATTGAATCCGCTGTTGTTGGCCCCGTTGGCGCTGCTGGGGGCGGCCGCTGGCGGAAGTAGCAGTAGCGCTACGACAGACACAACGCCACCCGTCATCAAATCGGCCAAATTGCATCTGGACGATGACACGGGTGCCAAGGACAATGTGACCAGCGACAAAACACCTCGCATCAGTGGTGAAACCGAAGCCAATGCCGACGTGTCCGTTGAGGTGAATGGCAAAACCTACACGGGCAAAGCCGATGCCAACGGGATGTTCGTGATCCAAGTGCCGGATGCGGATGCTTTGACGGATGCTCTTTACACGCCCAAAGTAACAGCTACGGATGCGGCAAAAAACAAGTCTGCCGTGTTTGATGGAACGCCTTTCAAGGTGGATAGCAGTAGCGATGGCGGTGGCGGTACGAGTGACACCACACCACCCATCATCAAATATGCCAAATTGCACATAGACGATGACACGGGTGCCAAGGACAATGTGACCAGCGACAAAACGCCTCGCATCAGCGGTGAAACCGAAGCCAATGCCGATGTGTCCGTTGAGGTGAATGGCAAAACCTACACGGGCAAAGCCGATGCCAATGGCCTGTTTGTGATTCAGGTGCCAGATGTGGATGCCTTGATGGATGGTACTTACACCTCAAAAGTGACCGCCACGGATGCGGCAAAGAACAAGTCTGTTGTGTTCGATGGCACGCCGTTCAAGGTTGACACCAGCCCGGACAAGAATGAACCGGACACGGATCCCAATGCGAGCGCTGTGATTGACATTGAGGGCATCACGGTGGACTCTGGCCAAAACAAGGCCGATTTCTACACAAATGACAACCAACTGATTTTCAATGGCACATTGAAAAACTTCACTCAAAACGGAGACTGGGTCAAGCTTGAACTCAAAGATGCCAGTGGTAAGGTGATTGACACGGCCTATGTCAAACCTGTAACAAACGGAACAGGCTGGGACTGGAGTTGGGATCGCACTGCCAAAGAGAAACTGGCGGATGGTCAGTATTCATTGTCTGCCATGGTGGTCGATGGCGCAGACAATGTGGTCGGCATTGGTAATTCGCGGGTCTCCGATGTTCAGGCCGTCACGATTGACACGGACAAAGACAACAATTTCGGGCCCAACAAAGCTGAAGACCCCAACAAGTCCAGTACCCTCGATATCTTGACCTTGTCAGAGGACACGGGGTACAGCAGCACCGATTTCATCACCCAGGATAGGACCCATGTTTACACGGGCAAAGTGAGTGCTTTCACGAACAATGGTGCGTCTGTTGAATTGACTCTGAAAGATGCCAACGGCAAGGTCATTGCCACTGAACACGTGACCCCAAAAGAGGTTTCTGGTGTGTGGACATGGTCTTGGGATCAAACCGCCAATGCGCTGCCTGATGGAAAGTACAGCTTACAAGCCAGTTTGGTCGATAAGGCGGGCAATCCGATCCAGGTGGATAAGCAGGACATTTTTGTTGACAACAGTGCCGGAGAGAACGGAGGGATGATTGATCCCAATGCTTCGCTCAAGTTGTTGCCGGTTACTTTTTCAGATGACACGGGCTCCAGTCAATCGGATTATTTGACCAACGACCAATTTTTGACATTCAAAGGGGGATTTGACAAAAATTTCGTCAACAACGGTGATCGCGTGTTGGTTCAGGTTTTCGGTGCTAACGGTCTGGTCATTTCTTCCAAATATGTTTTGCCATCGGCTAAAAACTGGGAATTTGAAAATCTCACGAAACTGGGAGCTGACACGCAATCGACCACTTACACGGTCAAATCTGTTTTGGTGGATGCTGCAGGAAACGCTCTCCAGGCGACAGATCAATCTTTTGTCATTGACCGCTCAGTGTCGATTTTTGACGGTTCTGAAGCCAAAAAAGAGACAGGACTGTGGACTTATTCGACCATCAAGTTTTCTACGGATGAGCAAGGTTCTTACAAATTCACGGGGGGGACTGGCGTAAAAAACTACACCGGTGGTCTTTTTGACTTGAAAGAACTTGAAGGCAAGACTTTTGAGATAGGCGCATTCAGCCTTGAGTTCACTGATCGAGCTGGCAATATCTTCATCATCAAAAATGACGATGTGCGGATGGACTTTAGTACAGCCAAAATGTCCACTGACAACACAACTCCTTCAGTATTGCCCTTGCCTGGCTTCAATAACAATCAATTGGTAGGCTCCATTGGCAAGTTGACCTTAGACACAACCTCTACCAAAGAGTTGGACATGGCATCGTTGTACGATGGCATTTCTGATTTGGGCGATGTGGCAGCCATCAACCATGTGGATCTGACCAAAGGGGATCACACCCTTGAATTGACCATGGGCGATGTGTTGGATTTGGGTGTCAAAAACAGTTTCTCTAATGCAACGGCCCACCAAGGTCACCTGCAGATGCGCATTGATGGCGATGCTGGTGATGAAGTAGTCCTAGACGATTTGGTGGGCACGATCGACCACGATTGGAACGCCAACAATTCAAGGGTCACTTTGGATGGACAGGAATACCGGGTATTCACCCATGAAGGCCTTGGCCTGAGTTTGTTTGTTCAGCAAAGTGTCCAGATCAATTTGGTTTAAACCTGAACGTACAGTTTTTTTCACAGTGACGTTCAAATACTTGTTGCATTTTGGGGTCGTTGTCTACGGCGCTGTTTTCGGCGGGGCTGCAGCTGCCGACCGCTTGCTCGACTTTTCCATGTTCAACCCACCGGAAGCCTCGCAGCGGCGCATTGCGGAGCCGGTGGTCAGTTGGTTGGTGCATCCGCAAGCCAGTGGTTTTTGTCAACAAGCTAACCCCAAGGATGGTTTTGTCAGCCGTCCTGAGGGTTGTGTTTATTGGCAGATCCAGGCCTCGCGCTGCACCATCGTGACCACGGGGCAAACCACGCACTCGCAATTGGGCCATTTGTTTGTGCATTGTTTACAGGCCCGCTGATGTTGTACCTGTCCTTGAGGCGCGCTTGCCAAACCCTGCACCGATGTGTCTGGCGGTTTATGTTGCTTTGTGGCGTTTTTTTCTTAGCCGCTTGTGAAACGACCACCATGCGTCCACCTCAGGTGGACACGGTGCGCTTTGTGCCCGCGTCTGAATCCCAGCGGGTGATTGCACAACCGAAGATCAAATATTTGGTGCGGCAGGATGGGTATGAGTACTGCGCTCGCATCACGGGCATTAAAGTAACGCCCACTTCGCGGCCCATGGCTTGTGCATTTTGGAACGTGCGCAGAAAGGAGTGCACGGTGGTCACGCCTTTAGTCTCAGGTTACAACTATGTGGGCCACGAACTGCGCCATTGTTTTGAGGGGGCTTTTCATGATTGATCGGCCCGTTTTTGCAGGTGGTGGTGGCATGACGCGCAGAAATTTTTTGACTGTGCCGCTGGCTTTGTGCGCGTCAACTGCGGTGTTGCCTGTGTTTGCCCAAACACCCGAACTGGAAGGCGGTGTTTTGCGGGTGGGCGTACTGACCCATTACAAGCCCTTTAGTTTTGTCGATGGCCATTTGACAGGGTTTGATGTCGATGTGCTCAAGCGCCTTGCGGCTATTTTGAAGTTGGAGTTGCAGATTCAGTCCGATGGGATGGCGGTCTTGCAAAAAAAGCTGGCAGCAGGTGAGATCGCGGTGATTGCCAACCAGTTGATCACCACTCCGGAAAACCGCCGGCAGTTTGATTTTGTGCGTGCTTATGCGTCCAACCAGTTGGTGTGTGTGCAGCACGAAGACGATGACCGCGACTTTTTAAGTCTGGACGATTTGGTGGGCAAAAAACTCGGCGTATTGGCCAACACGGGTGTTGAGGATCAAGCGCGGGGGGCTTTGGGCAAGTCCGTGTTGGCTTACGCTTCGATTGATTTGGCTTTCAAAGCGCTGGCCGAGAAGAAGCTGGATGCCGTGCTGGAAGAGAGTTTGATCACCGATTACCACATTGAGCGCGATGCATTGCCGATCAAGGTGACTTCGCCTTTAGCGCCGCCTCTTTCTGCGGGCTGGGTGGTGCGCAAGGGCAACAAAGCTTTGGCGCAGCATTTGTCAGCGGGGGTGCAAACCTTGTTGCAGGATGGCTCGTTCAAGCCGATTTCGAGCCGCTGGTTTGGCTACGATGTGAGCCGCCCCAATGTGAGTCACACCTCACTGCCGCGCTGAGGCAAGATCGGCTTGCATCGGCTCCGTGAGTAGTTGCGCTGATCTTTATTTGAGCTTCAGAGTGACATGCCCCGTTTTTCTGAGCTCATGGTGTTTGAAAGATGTCCAAGATTCGGCTTTCAGCGTCGATGGCCATCACCAGCAACTCGGAAAGTGTTGTGCACCCCATCTTCTCCAGCACACGGCTTCGGTGCAACTTCACGGTTGCCGCCGCAGAGCCATTCAAAATGGCAATTTCCTTGTTGCCGTGGCCTTTGATCATCCAGCGGCAAATTTCTCGTTCTTTTTCTGTGAGGCCCATGAAAAGCTCTTCCACTTTCCTGGTATTGGTGCGTTGAGTGAGCTGAAGTTTGTCTTTTTTCAGGGCCAGATCAATGGCTTCAACCAGTGTGTTTAGCCGAAAGGGTTTGAGTAAAAAGTCATCCGCACCATTTTTTAAAGCTTGGATGATTTCTGTTGGCTGACTTTCGCCCGATATGAAAATAATCGGCGTTTCTCGACCTTCTTGGCGCAATTCTTTTTGCAGGCTCAAGCCGTTTTGCTCTGGCATGTGAAGATCGAGCAAAATGACCGCAGGCGAGATGGGAAGGGCGTTTCGCAAAAAGGCGGCTGGACTTTCGAAGCTCTGTATGGAGTAGTGCATGGAGCTGAGACTGAACGAAAGACTTCTGCGAATGGATGGGTCGTCATCAATCAAATAGATGTGGCCGTGAAAGTCGTCAAAATTCATGCATTCACCCAGTGGCGATGTCGATTAAAGTTTTGTATTTTATCTGGCTGATGGTGGACGCAGGGGTAAAGTGAAAATCCAAGTTTTGGCGTTAGCCTGACAGGGGCGCTGGTCCGTGTTAGCCCACCTGTGTTTAGCGCTAATGCACCGGGTGTGCGACCTTCAAGGCGGGCTGAGCCACTGCACCGCCATCTCGGTCAGCAGAGCCAGTGTGGCCTGCTGGGTGAGGGTGCTGGGGCGCTGCGCGCTGATGGCGGTGGTCAGCTGGATGTGCAGGGCAGGCTGCTTCAAGGGCCGCACCGAAAACGCCGAAGGCCGCACCGAACGCATGACGGCGTTGCGCGGCAAGATGGCGTAGCCTGCGCCGTCGGCCACCAAGTCCAGGATGGCGCTCACGCCGTCGATCTCCAGCGCAATGAGGGGGCGGCAGCCGATGGCGGCCATTTCAGACTCCACATGCATGCGGATGGCGTTCGGGCGGGTGGGAATCACCAAGGGCAGGGCGGCGACATCTTGGAGGCTGATGGCGGGTGGTGGCGGGTCTTCTTGCAAGCCCGGTGGGCGGGGCTGAACCAGCAGCAACTCTTCTTGCACCAGGGGGGTGTGCTCGATGCCTGGCATGGGGCTCGGGTTGTAGAGCACGGCGATGTCCAGGCGGCCGTTTTGCAGGTTTTCCTGCATGGCAGTCGACAAGCCTTCGCTGATGGACAGCTGGGCATCGGGCATCTTGAGGCGAAATGCGCGGGTCAAGGGCACCGTCAGCACCCGCGCCACGCTGGGCGGCAAGCCCAAAGCCACGCGGCCCGTCAGGCCCGTGCGCACCCGTCCCAGCTCTTCTCGCGCCCGCTCCACTTGGTGCAGGATGCCCCGCCCGTGCTCCAGCAGCAGCAGTCCGGCCTGGGTGGGGGTGGCACCGCGCCCGTTGCGCACCAGCAGGTTTTGCCGCAGCTCGACTTCGAGCAGGCGCACCTGGCGGCTGAGCGCGGGCTGGGCCACGTTCAGGGCTTGGGCGGCCCGGGTGAAGCTGCCCAGTTCGGCCACGCGCACAAAATATTCGAGCTGTTTGAGGTCCATGGGGATTTGTGGGTGGCTTTGAGGTGGACTGATTTTGTCATACCCAGGCGGTGGTTATGCCTATTTGTTCTAGCTGGTAGATGTGCCTGGGGCTGGGCGTTGGCGGGGTGAACCTGCACAATCTGCGCAAACCCTTGTTTCATCAGGATTGCCCATGAGCCAAACCAAACCCTTGATCATCGACGTGCACGGTCACTACACCACCGCCCCCAAGGCGCTGGAAGACTGGCGCAACAAGCAAATTGCCGGCATCAAGGACCCCGCGTCCATGCCCAAAGTCTCCGAGCTGAAAATCAGCGACGACGAGCTGCGCGAAACGATTGAGACCAACCAGCTGGCCAAGATGAAAGAGCGCGGCTCGGACATCACCATCTTCAGCCCCCGCGCCAGCTTCATGGCGCACCACATTGGCGACTTCAACGTCTCCTCCACCTGGGCGGCGATCTGCAACGAGCTGTGCTACCGCGTGGCGCAACTTTTCCCCGACCACTTTGTGCCTGCGGCCATGCTGCCCCAGTCGCCCGGCGTGGACCCTGCGACCTGCATTCCCGAGCTGGTCAAGTGTGTGGCGCAATACGGTAACGTCGGCATCAACCTGAACCCCGATCCCTCGGGCGGTCACTGGACATCACCACCCTTGAGCGACAAGGCCTGGTACCCCATTTACGAAAAAATGGTCGAGTACGACATCCCCGCGATGATCCACGTCTCGACCAGCTGCAACAGCTGCTTTCACACCACCGGTGCGCATTACCTGAACGCCGACACCACCGCCTTCATGCAGTGCCTGACCAGTGATTTGTTCAAAGACTTCCCAACATTGAAGTTCTTGATCCCGCACGGCGGCGGCGCGGTGCCCTACCACTGGGGCCGTTTCCGTGGTTTGGCGCAAGAGCTCAAAAAGCCTTTGTTGTCCGAGCACCTGTTGAATAACATTTTCTTTGACACCTGTGTGTACCACCAGCCCGGCATTGACCTGCTGACCAAAGTGATTCCGGTCAAGAACATTTTGTTTGCTTCGGAGATGATCGGTGCGGTGCGCGGCATCGACCCCGAAACCGGTCACTACTTTGATGACACCAAGCGCTATGTGCAAGCCACGGCCAACCTGAACGACCAAGAGCGTTACATGGTGTTTGAGGGCAACGCCCGCCGCGTGTTCAAGCGCTTGGACGACCAGCTGACGGCCAAAGGCCAGTGAAACCAAGCGTTTGAGAGAGCGGCTATGGCGGCATGTCCCATGAATTTTTGTCATGTCCGACTTGATCGGGCATCCATGCCTCTGGATCCCCGATCAAGCCGAGGATGACCATTGTCGATTGAACCAGGAGAAATGAACATGTACGAACTCGGCGTTGTTTACCGCAACATCACCCGCGCAGACCGCGCAGCTGCTGACGGCTTGGCAGCCCTCGGCTCGGCCACCGTGCACGAAGCCATGGGCCGTGTCGGCCTCATGAAGCCTTACATGCGCCCCATCTATCCCGGTGCACAAGTGTCGGGCACGGCAGTCACCGTGCTGCTGCACCCCGGTGACAACTGGATGATGCATGTGGTGGCCGAGCAAATTCAGCCCGGTGACATCGTGGTCGCGGCCATCACGGCGGACTGCACCGATGGTTACTTTGGTGACCTGCTGGCCACGTCCTTCCAGGCCCGTGGCGCACGCGCTTTGATCATCGACGCCGGTGTGCGCGATGTGAAAGAGTTGCAAAAGATGAACTTTCCGGTGTGGAGCAAGGCCATCAGCAGCAAGGGCTGCATCAAGTCCACCATCGGCTCGGTCAACATCCCCGTGGTGTGCGCGGGCATGATCGTCCACCCCGGTGACGTGATCGTGGCCGATGACGACGGCGTGATGTGTGTGCCCCAGGCGCTGGCCGCCAAAACGCTGGCTGCCGCGCAAGCGCGTGAAGCCAACGAAGGCGAAAAACGCGCCAAGCTCGCCTCGGGCGTGCTGGGCCTGGACATGTACAAGATGCGCGAGCCGCTGGCGGCGGCGGGTTTGAAGTACATCGACTGATGACTTGTGCACCCCATAGCAGTGCGGTCAAAAGACGTGGACCCCGGATCAAGTCCGGGGTGACAGGTCTTTTGTCAGCGCGGTCATCTTCAGTTTGTCATGCCGAACTTGATCCGGCATCCATCTTTAATGGGTCATGCTGGACCTGATCGGGCATACATCATCAGCGAATTGAAAGGTTATTCATGAGCAAACCCACAACCGGTGATTTCACCAAAACCGCTGGCTGGATGGACTGGTACACCGGTCCGACCCAGCCGCGCTTTCAACTGCCCGCCGGCGCGGTGGACGCGCACTGCCATGTGTTTGGCCCCGGCGCTGAATTTCCGTATGCCCCCGAGCGCAAATACACGCCTTGTGACGCGTCCAAGCAGCAGCTGTTTGCACTGCGCGACCACTTGGGCTTTTCGCGCAATGTGATCGTGCAGGCCACTTGCCACGGTGCCGACAACCGCGCCATGGTGGACGCGTGCCTCAGCAGTGGTGGCCAGGCGCGTGGCGTGGCCACGGTCAAGCGCAGCGTGACCGACGAAGAAATCCAGGCCATGCAAGACGCGGGTGTGCGAGGTGTGCGTTTCAATTTCGTCAAGCGGTTGGTGGACTTCACGCCCAAAGATGAGTTGATGGAGATTGCGGGCCGCATCAAAAAATGGGGCTGGCATGTGGTCATCTACTTTGAAGCGGCGGACCTGCATGAGCTGTGGGATTTTTTCACTGCGTTGCCCACCACGGTGGTGGTGGACCACATGGGCCGCCCCGATGTGTCGCTGCCCGTGGACGGCCCGCAGTTTGCGCTGTTCCAGAAGTTCATGCGCGAGCACAGCAATGTGTGGAGCAAAGTGTCCTGCCCCGAGCGCTTGTCAGTGACTGGCCCCAAGGCTTTGAACGGTGAACAGAACGCGTACCAAGACGTGATCCCGTTTGCCCAGCGCATCGTGCAAGAGTTCCCCGATCGCGTGCTGTGGGGCACCGACTGGCCCCACCCCAATCTGAAAGACCACATGCCCGACGATGGCCTCCTGGTGGACTTCATCCCGCACATCGCGCCCACGGCGGAGCTGCAAAAGAAACTGCTGGTGGACAACCCGATGCGCTTGTACTGGCCAGAAGAAGTGAAGTGATTTTTCTGTCATCTCTCGACTTGACCCGGGATCCATGGATTCCCGCGTTCGCGGGAATGACAGCATCCGTGAATTTTCCTGTCATCCTGGGCTTGACCCGGGATCCACGGTTTCCCGTCTGCCCGCGAATGACAACATCTTGAAAGGTATCTGATGGCATTAGACAAACCCTACAAAGACGTGCCTGGCACGATCATTTTTGACGCCGAGCAATCGCGCAAAGGCTACTGGCTGAACCAGTTTTGCATGTCACTCATGAAGGCCGAAAACCGTGAACGGTTCAAGGCCGACGAGCGTGCTTATCTGGACGAGTGGCAGATGACCGAAGAGCAAAAGCAGGCCGTTCTGGCGCGAGATTTGAACTGGTGCATGCGCACCGGCGGCAACATATATTTCCTCGCCAAGATCGGCGCGACCGATGGCAAGAGCTTCCAGCAAATGGCGGGCTCCATGACCGGCATGACCGAAGAGGAATACCGCAACATGATGATCGCAGGCGGGCGCGGCATCGAGGGCAACCGCTACATCGGCGAAAACGGCAGCGCCCAGGCGCACAACCAGCCCCAAGGCGCAGCCGGGCAACAGTCCAGCGCAGCCGGGAAGAAAGTTTGATTGGGGTCAGATCCCGATTATTTAGAGAGAACAAACATGGCCAAAATCACCGCATCCGTCTACACCTCGCATGTGCCCGCCATCGGCGCCGCCATGGACCTGGGCAAAACGCAAGAAGACTACTGGAAGCCCGTGTTCGCGGGCTACGACTTCTCCAAGCAATGGATGAAGGACAACAAACCGGACGTGATTTTTCTGGTGTTCAACGACCACGCCACGGCCTTCAGCTCCGACCTGATTCCCACGTTTGCCATTGGCACCGCTGCCGAGTACCTACCCGCCGACGAAGGCTGGGGCCCACGCCCGGTGCCCGTGGTCAAAGGCCACCCCGAGCTGGCCAGTCACATCGCGCAGTCGGTCATTCAGCAAGACTTTGACCTGACCATCGTCAACAAGATGGACGTGGACCACGGCCTGACCGTGCCCCTGTCGCTGATGTGCGGCCCGCTCGACCCGGTCAAAGACGCCTGGCCTTGCCCGGTGATCCCGTTTGCCGTGAACGTGGTGCAGTATCCCGTGCCCAGCGGCCAGCGCTGCTTCAACTTGGGGCAAGCCATTCGCAAAGCGGTCGAGAGCTACGACGAAGACATCAACGTGCACATCTGGGGCACAGGCGGCATGAGCCACCAGCTGCAGGGCGCTCGTGCGGGTCTCATCAACCGCGAGTGGGACAACGCTTGGCTGGACCAACTCATCAAAGACCCCGTGGCCTGCGCCCAGACTCCCCACATCAACTATGTGCGCGAAGCCGGCAGCGAAGGCATCGAGCTGGTCATGTGGCTGATTGCGCGAGGCGCGATGAGTGATATCGAGGGCGGCAAAGCCACCGGCCCCGCGCCCCAGTTGCGCCACCGCTTCTACCATGTGCCCGCCAGCAACACGGCGGTCGGGCATGTGATTTTTGAAAACTTTTAATTCGAGAAAGTTACTGAGACTAATGTCGGAAAGACTTCGAACTTGGTTGCTATCGAAATATTTCTCTATGCATTTTAATTATCAAAAATTTAATTTTAAAGTTACAATTTAATTGATAAGTATTAAATTTTGAAAATCATTGCAATAGGGGAAATAAAAATGCGGGTTGACGAAGAAAGTCGAAGGGGTGGTAAGTCCAGAGGAATAGTGTTTTTACTTGTTTGGATGTTGTGTTTGTTTCATGTGAACAGTAGGGCACAGTCAGCTGAATCTGAAGGATGTATTTACCCTGTTCCGCAAAGGGATGCAGCGTATTGGCAAAAGGAAGCAGCTGTGGCCAAAGACAAGGGACTGTTGTGGCGACTGGAAAAAGATGGACGCACGTCTTGGTTGTTGGGGACCTTGCACATCAATAGACCACAAACGGCGATGTTAGGTCCGCGTATCACGCAGGCCATATTGAGTAGTGATGTGTTAGCCGTTGAGTTGAATATTTCAGAAGCCGGTGTTTTACAGAAATTGTTGAAATCAACCGCCGAGCCTTTACCTAAGATCTCACCATCCATAACTTTAGCAGTCGAAGAGGTATTGAAAAAAGCGTGCCATCCGCAAGTTAACCAACTCGATGTGATTGGGAAAAATATGCTGATTCCCAGCTTGTTACTGTCGTACGCTAAGTCGCTGGGGCTTTACGCGGAATATGGTGTTGATTTGCTGCTGATGGGTATGGCGCAAGCCATGAAGAAGCCAATACATTCACTCGAGAGCGTTGATGTCCAAGCGCAAGTGCTTCGCCTCATTGCATCAGCGCCTGATTTTGAGCAGTCATTGAAAGAGCATTTTCAGAGCATTGACAGTGGTCAAACCAAGCGTTTATTTGACCGGTTCTATGACGTTTGGTTGAGAGGCGATGCAGCGGAAAATGCCCAGTACCCCATGTGGTGTGATTGCCGCGAAAATGAAGAAGAAAAGGAGCTTTTTAAACGTATCAATGATGATCGAAATCCAGGTCTAGCTACAGAAATTTTGCGTTTACACGATCAAGGTAAACGCGTATTTGCTGCAGTAGGAATGGCCCACACCAGTGGGCCTTTGGCTGTGCAAACGCTGCTTGATCAAGCGGGTTTTGTAGTCACGTTCATACCAATCAATAACCAAAAATTAGGGCAATAGCTATTCGTTTCATTTCAAGACTCTATTTCAAGGAAAAACCCATGAGCAAAACCATCAAAGTCGCCCTCGCAGGCGCTGGTGCCTTCGGCATCAAACACCTGGACGGCATCAAAAACATCGACGGCGTGGAAGTCGTCTCGCTGATCGGCCGCGAGTTCGCCAAAACCAAAGAGGTGGCGGACAAATACGGCATTGGCCATGTCACCACCGACCTGAATGAATCGCTGGCTTTGAAAGAAGTCGACGCCGTCATCTTGTGCACCCCCACCCAAATGCACGCGAGCCAGACCCTGGCTTGCCTGAAGGCGGGCAAGCATGTGCAGGTCGAAATCCCGCTGTGTGATGTGTACAAAGAAGGCCAGGAAGTGCTGCGGGTGCAGAAGGAAACAGGGCTGGTGGCCATGGTGGGCCACACCCGCCGCTTCAACCCCAGCCACCAGTGGGTGAACCACAAGATCAAGGCCGGCGAGTTCAACATCCAGCAGATGGACGTGCAGACCTACTTCTTCCGCCGGACCAATATGAACGCGCTGGGCCAAGCCCGCAGCTGGACCGATCACCTGCTGTGGCACCACGCGGCCCACACCGTGGACCTGTTTGCTTACCAGTGCGGCAGCCCCATTGTCAAAGCCAATGCGGTGCAAGGCCCGATCCACCCCACATTGGGCATCGCCATGGACATGAGCATTCAGTTGCAGGCGGCCAACGGTGCCATCTGCACACTCAGCTTGAGCTTCAACAACGATGGCCCACTGGGCACGTACTTCCGCTACATCGGCGACACCGGCACTTATCTGGCGCGTTACGACGACTTGTTCACCGGCAAGGAAGAAAAGATCGACGTGTC